>JBDTTS010000007.1:0-20762 GCA_039930525.1 Actinomycetes bacterium
GGCTACAAGGGACAGGTCACGTTTTTCTCCCTCGAGGTGTACGAGTCGCTGTGCGCAGAATTGCAGGTGCGGGACCGCGGACCGGGAGTGTTCCGGCGCAATCTCATCGTGAGCGGCGCGGACTTGAATGCGCTGATCGGCCAGGAATTCACCGTTCAGGGCGTGCGTTTCCTCGGCACCGCGGAGTGTAGTCCGTGCCACTGGATGGATGAAGCGTTTCACGCCGGGACCGAGGCCTCGCTGAAAGACCGCCGCATTCTTGGGTCAGAGGGTTTCATCTCGGTGCATGTGGTGGTCGATTCGGCCACCGGCAAGGTGGTCGGGGGCCCCGTCGTGTCTGCGCGTGGCTTCGTCGAGGACGACGCTGCCTTCAGCGACGTGCTGCCGCTGATCACTGCCGCCCTCGAAGAGGCCGGCGGTCGAGGGGTCGGAGACGCCCACCAGCTGCAACAGGTGGTACGCCGCACCGTCGGGCGCTGGGTCAGCAAGACGCACCGCCGCAAGCCGATGATCATTCCGGTCGTCATCGAGGTCTGACTCCGCCCGGTCATCCCACCCCCCTTGGGGGCAACGTCACGTTGCGTCCGAATGACGTAACTTTCGCAACACCACGCGCGATACGGACGCAGGCGGTCCGGGCACTGACTTCTTGATGAGTGGGCGAAACTTCCCAATGACGGACGCAACGTGACGTTGCCCCCGCTCCTTCAAAGGGGCCGACACACCGGGCTGACACCGGGGTCTAGCCGGTTCCCGTGGGTAGCCTGCCCCTATGGCCTCGTCTTCCCCGCGCGGCGCCACTCGGTCTCGTCCGTCGAGTTCGCGCTCGTCCGCCCGCCCCGCGTCCAAGTCACGCACCTCGACGCGTCGATCCGGCCCTGGTCCGGTGATGCGACTGCTGCGAGCACTCTGGCTGGCGGTCCGAGGGCTCTGGCTCGGTATGGCGCATCTGCTGGGCGGGGCCGCGCGTCGCATCGGTACGAGTGCCCGCGACCTCGACCCCGAACAGCGCCGCGATGGCATCGGTCTTCTACTGCTCGCCGTGGCCCTGGTGGCCGCTGCCTCGCAGTGGTGGTCGCTCGAGGGCCCCGTCGACGTCACCGCCGACGCCGTGGTGGTCGGTAGCGCCGGACGGCTCGCCTGGGCAGTCCCCGTTCTCTTGATCGGCCTCTCGTGGTGGGTGCTGCGGCACCCGGCTGGGCACGCGCCCACTGGACGCCTCGTGATCGGCTGGGCGGCCACCATTGGCGGCGCCCTTGGCATCGTGCACGCCCTGGCCGGCACGCCCCAGCCGGTCGACGGCGCCGAAGCGATGCGCTCGGCCGGAGGTTTCATCGGATTCATGGTGGCGGCGCCGCTGGTGTCCGGGCTCACTGTGTGGATTGCGGTGCCCTTGATGGCGCTGATGGGCGTGTTCGGGGTGTTGGTGCTTACAGCGACCCCCATTCACCAGGTACCTGAGCGGATCCGCGCCCTGCGTGACCGATTCTTGTACGGCCAGTCCGACGACCAGGTGATCGACCTCGTCGATGCCGACAGCCACGAGCTGAACCCCCCTGCCGCGCCGCGGCGCCGCGGTTGGTTCCGGTCACGGCGCGCCGAGCGTCCGCCGGCAACGGGGCCGGAGGCCTTCGAAACGCCTGTCTTGACCGAGGAGTTGACAGGCGACGTCGTTGACCTGGCAGGGGATGAGCACGACCGCATCGCCGATGTTGAGGGCCTCGAACCCGGCTCGGCCCCGGGCACTGGGATGTCTGAGGCCACGCTGCATGAAGGGGCGACGTCTCCCGCAGGTGCCGCGGTCGTTGCTGCGACAGGCTCGCCATGGTCTTCGCGTGTCGAACAGCTGCTGCTCGGCGGCGACATCACCTACACGCTTCCGGACCCGGCGCTGTTGCGCACCGGCAGTCCCCACAGGGCGCGCAGCAAGGCCAACGACGCGGTGGTCGCGGCTTTGACTGAGGTGCTCGAGCAGTTCGGCATCGATGCCTGGGTGACCGGCTTCACGCGGGGTCCCACGGTGACGAGGTACGAGGTCGAGCTCGGCCCGGGGATCAAGGTTGAACGCGTCACAGCACTCAGCAAGAACATCGCCTACGCCGTGGCGAGTGCCGACGTGCGCATTCTTTCGCCGATCCCTGGCAAGTCAGCGATCGGAATCGAGATCCCCAACACCGATCGCGAGATCGTCAGCCTCGGTGACGTCATGCGCTCATCGGCGGCGCGCTCGGACCATCACCCGATGGTGGTTGGGCTCGGTAAGGATGTTGAGGGCGGCTACGTGTGCGCCAACCTCGCGAAGATGCCGCATGTGCTCGTGGCTGGCGCAACAGGCGCAGGCAAGAGCGGATGCATGAATGCGCTGATCACCAGCGTGTTGATGCGATCAACGCCCGATGAGGTGCGCATGGTGCTGGTTGACCCCAAGCGCGTCGAGCTCACCGCCTACGAGGGCATTCCCCATCTGATCACTCCCATCATCACCGATCCCAAGAAGGCAGCCGATGCCCTGCAGTGGGTCGTTCGCGAGATGGAGATGCGCTACAACGACCTTGCCGCGTATGGGTTCCGGCACGTCGACGACTTCAACAAGGCAGTGCGTTCAGGTGCTGTGAAGCCGCCTGCGGGAAGCGAGCGAGCACTCGCGCCCTACCCGTACCTGTTGGTGGTCGTCGACGAGTTGGCCGACCTCATGATGGTCGCTCCGCGCGACGTTGAGGACTCCATCGTGCGCATCACTCAACTCGCCAGGGCAGCTGGCATCCACCTTGTGCTCGCTACCCAGCGACCCAGCGTCGACGTCGTCACCGGTCTGATCAAGGCCAACGTGCCCAGCCGGTTGGCGTTCGCGACGTCCTCGGTGACGGACAGCCGCGTGATCTTGGACCAACCCGGTGCCGAGAAGCTGATCGGCCAAGGTGACGCGCTCTTCCTGCCGATGGGTGCTAGCAAACCGATTCGTGTTCAAGGCTCATGGGTCAACGAGAAAGAAGTTGCCGCCGTCGTCGCGCACGTGAAGGCTCAGCTGCAACCGACCTACCGTGACGACATCACCACCGCGCCGAGCCGCAAAGAGGTCGACGCCGACATCGGTGACGATCTCGACGTGCTGCTGCAAGCCGTAGAACTGGTCGTCGATACCCAGTTCGGGTCCACCTCGATGCTGCAACGCAAGCTGCGGGTAGGTTTCGCCAAGGCCGGTCGCCTGATGGATCTGATGGAGTCACGTGGAATCGTCGGTCCGTCTGAGGGTTCGAAGGCGCGCGATGTGCTGCTCAAGCCGGATGAGCTGCCGGCTGTGCTGATCACCCTGCGCGGGGAGTAGCGCCATCACCAGTTGATGGGCGTCTGCGGCGGCCAGTCATAGGCCGCTGGGGCTGGCCGCCGCCGGCTTTCGGTCGTTTTTGTCCTGGCTGGCGTCTCGGCCGTAGACTAGGGGCGTCCGCCGTCTATATCCCGAGGGGAGGGTCTTGATGTCTATCGGCGCCGAGGTCCTCGCTGCCCGCGAGAACGCTGGCCTCTCGCTGGCTGAGGTCAGTTCTCGCACTCGAATTCGGGCCACCGTGATCGGTGAGATCGAATCGGACGATTTTCGTCATTGTGGTGGCGACATTTACGCTCGCGGGCACCTTCGCGCGATTGCCACCGCCGTTGGCGTTGACCCCAAGCCTTGGGTCGACGCGTACGACGCCGAGTACGGCACCGTCACGCCCAGCGCCACCGAGGTTTTTGACTCAGAGACCTCGGCCACCCCGGTACGGCGAAGGGGTGCCAACTGGAGCGCAGTGATGGCTGCCGCCCTGGTCGTGGCCGTCGGGCTGGTAGCCGTTCAGATCGTCTCCTCCTCAGGCGACAGCAGCCGGACGACAACCACGGTCGCTGAGCCGAGCCCGACACCCACTGATTCCGGGGACGGTGAGCCGACCGATAAGCCTACGCAGGTCGCTGAAGCCGAACCAGACGGAGTGACGGTGCGTATGACAGCACTCCCAGGGCAGCTGAGCTGGGTAAGCGTGACGCGCTCGGACGGCGGGGTGCTCTACGAGGGCTTCATGAGAAATGGGCAGTCCAAGACCTTCCGCGATGAGCGCAGAATCAGTGTGCTGTCGGGTTGCGCCTCGGCGGTTGAGCTCACCGTCAACGGCACCGATGTCGGCGTCCCCGGATCGACCTGCTCACCTGAGACCGTTCGCTTCACCCCCAAGGACCCGGACGGGGCTGCGGGCTGACGTGACGCCCCGGGTGTCCTTGGTAACTCTGGGCTGCGCGCGCAATGAGGTGGACTCCGAAGAGTTGGCTGCCCGGTTCGCCGACGCAGGATTGGTGCTCGTTGACGAGCCGGCCGAGGCTGATGCGGTCGTCGTGAACACGTGCGGATTCGTGGCGGCGGCGAAGAAAGACTCGATCGACACCATGCTGGCGGCGGCCGACCTCAAGGGTGAAAACGGTCCGCAGGCCGTCATCGCAGTGGGCTGCATGGCCGAGCGTTATGGCACTGAACTGGCCGCTGAACTCGACGAGGTCGACGCCGTGCTGGGCTTCGACGACTACCCCGACATCGCCGCCAAGGTCCGAGCGGTGCTTGCTGGTGACACGCCGGCGGCTCCGACCCCCCAGGACCGGCGACTGCTGCTGCCACTGGCACCCGCTTCCCGAGCGGTTGCCGCTCTCGAAGGCGATTCCTTGATCGAGGCGGTCACACCGGGGCCGGCATCCGGGCCTCGTGTTCCCCGGCGCCGGCTTGATGCGAGCCCGATGGCGCCGGTCAAGATCGCCTCCGGCTGTGACCGGCGATGTGCCTTCTGCGCGATTCCTCGGTTCCGCGGGTCGTTCGTGTCCCGGTCGCCCGACGAGATCGTCGACGAAGCCCGCTGGTTGACAGGTCGAGGCGTCCGCGAAGTGTTCCTGGTCAGCGAGAACTCCACCTCTTACGGCAAAGACCTCGGCGACCTGCGGTCCCTGGAAAAACTGTTGCCGCGCCTCGCCGCTGTCGAAGGTGTCGATCGGGTGAGGGTGAGCTACCTGCAGCCGGCCGAGGTACGACCGGGCCTCGTCGAGGTGATGGCCGGCACGTCCGGCGTGGCCCCCTACTTCGATCTTTCGTTTCAGCACGCCAGCGGACCGCTGCTGCGCCGGATGCGAAGGTTCGGTGACGCCGAAGCCTTTTTGGATCTGATCAGCACCGTGCGTTCATTGGCGCCGACAGCGGGTATCCGATCGAATGTGATCGTGGGGTTTCCTGGTGAGACTGATCGCGATGTCGAGGTGCTCACCGATTTTCTGACAGCGGCCCGCCTCGATGTCGTCGGTGTGTTTGGGTACTCCGACGAGGACGGCACCGAGGCTGCCGATCTTGGTGATCAGTTGCCTGAGCAGGTCGTCGAAGAGCGGAGGCGCTATGTCGACCAGCTCGTCGAGTCGTTGGTGGCCGACCGGGCGGCCGACCGCGTAGGCGAGACGGTCGAAGTGCTCGTCGAAGAACAGGTCGATGCCATGGCGATCGGCCGGGCAGCGCACCAAGGTCCAGAGGTCGACGGAGTCGTCGAATTGCATGGCAGTAGCGCCCCGGTCGGTTCGTGGGTCACCGGAAAGGTGAGTGCATCGGCCGGCGCCGATCTCATCGCAGAGGTCGAGACGGGGTCATCCACCGTGACCGATCGGCAGTTGCGTTGAGCGAGGAGGCCCACTCAGCGACCTCGTCGGGACCCTCGAGCTCGTCGGTCTCCTCCTGGAACCTGCCGAACGCCCTGACCGTCGTGCGGCTCTTTCTAGTGCCGGTGTTCGTCGTTGTGGCGTGGGCGGGCTTTGAGCGCGATGACCAGGCTTGGCAGGCATGGGCGGCCCTGATCTTCTTGGCCGCCGCCGTCACCGACCTGCTCGACGGTGAGTTGGCCCGGCGCACGGGCAAGGTGACCTCATTCGGCAAGATCGCTGACCCGATCGCCGACAAGGCACTGACGGGTGCAGCGTTGATCGTCTTGTCGTGGTTCGACCTGCTGCCCTGGTGGGTCACCGTCGTGATCATTGCCCGCGAGGTAGGCGTCACGGCCTTACGGTTCTGGGTGATCAGACATGGCGTCATGGCGGCAAGCCGCGGGGGCAAGGTCAAGACCTTGCTGCAGATCGTCGCCATCACGCTCTATCTGCTGCCGCTTGCCCCAGGGGCAGTGATCGTCGCCGAGGCGGTGATGGCCGGTGCGGTGATCGTTACGCTGCTGACCGGCATCGATTATGGGCTGCGCGCCCTGGCGATCCGACGTGCTGGTGCGGCGTCTGACGGGGTCAGCTGATGAGCGAGGCATCTCCGCTTGCGGCTCGCCTCGTGCACGTCCTGCGGGACCGCGGGCTGACGCTCGCCGTTGCAGAGTCGCTTACCGGCGGGCTGGTGATGGCCAGCCTTACCGCAGTTCCCGGTGCCAGTGCCGTGCTGCGCGGCGGCGCCGTCGTGTACGCGACTGACACGAAGGCCTCGCAGCTCGGCGTCGATGCCGCGCTGTTGGACTCCCGGGGCCCGGTCGATCCTCTGATTGCCGAGGCCATGGCAGTGGGGGCTCGGACCAGCTGGCAGGCCGATATTGGGCTGGCGACCACCGGAGTCGCCGGTCCCGATCGCCTGGACGGTCACCCGGTGGGAGAGGTGTATGTAGCGGTGGCCGATGGGTCTCGCCAGTATGCGTTGCCGTGTTCCCTCGGGGGGCTGGCTAGCCGAGAGGCCATCCGCCTACAGACTGTGGACCGGGCGCTCATTGCGCTAGCAGCGCACATTGGCATCGCCGGGGAAGCCCCGGCGGGCTGACGCGGTTACACTGGCAGTCGCTGTGCGGTGACCGCCGCTCGGATTGCTTCTCAGCAAGGCCCGCCACGAAGGGAACGCCGATGATCGTGTTTCGTCAGCATCTCGGCGACGAGCTGCGCCGCCAGCGCCAGCAGCAGGGCCGCACTCTCCGTCAGGTTTCTGCCTCTGCCCGGGTCTCGCTGGGGTACCTGTCCGAGATCGAACGCGGACAGAAGGAGGCAAGCAGTGAGCTCTTGGCCTCGATCTGCGGTGCTCTTGAGATCCCTCTGTCGGCGCTAGTGCGCAATGTGAGCGACGACATCGCATTGGCCGAGCTGGCGTTGGCTCCGGTGATCCCCCCGCGCCGCGACGAGGATGGCGACGGCGGCCCGCGTGCAGCCGCCGGGGTACCAGCCGCCGTCTGAACGTGGCCGATCGCCCGAACTCTTCAGTCGGTCAGGCACCGCAAGCACGTGCCAGCAACGGCATGTACCGGGCCCGTGCCCAAATCCTGGCCGCGGCTGCCGCGCTGGTCGCCTCAGGTGGGTTGCGTGCTCTCACCATGGCCTCACTCGCCCGCAAGTCGGCGGTGGCCAAAGCCACGGTGTACAACCACTTCCGCGACCGCGACGACGCGCTGCAGGCGCTGCTCGAGGCCGAGCGGAACCGCCTGATCGCTCACTGTGCGGCGGTGCCCCAGGACGGACGCCTGGTGGCGGCCGCTCGTTGGCTGAGCGAATCATCGGTCATCGGAGGGTTACGCCGTCACGATCCAGCCGTGCTGGTGAGCCTCGCCGATCAGGCCCTTTCTGAATCATCGGTTCACGACGTCGTGCGAGAGTGGTGCGCGCCTGACGGCGATCCCGATGCGGCTCTGCGCTGGTTGGTGTCTTTCGCCGTGGTTCCTTGTGTCCCTGGTGAATCTGGCGAATCAGCCCCCGGGGACCAGCCACGCCTCTAGGCTTTCTGGCGCGGCCCGAGGGTTGTCGAGCCCGCGTATCTGGGGAGGGCAAGTGCGTCAGATCATCGTGCGTCGACAGGGACTGACCGTGCTTGCCGGGTTCCTCGCCGCCGCTCTCGCCGCATCCATTGGGCCGTTGGTCCAGACCGAGTTGGCGCACGCAGAGGCCGTCGCGGCGCCGGACGGCTACTCGCTGTCACTGGTCCGGGCAGGGTTTTCCCAGCCACACGCGATCAGATACGCACCGGATGGTCGGCTCTTCCTGCTCGAGCAGGGGGGCCGCGTAAAGATCGTGCGCCCAGGCGGCGTCACGACGGCACTGACGCTTGACCCGGCCGCCATCGTGGAACCAGGAGGCTCGGCAGGACTGCTGTCGATTGCGTTCCCGCCCGGCTTTGAAACGGCATCGACTCAGTACGTCTACCTGCAGTACACCCACGAGCCCATGGCGGGGCACAATTACCCGCACAATGTGGTGAGCCGCTTCACCATCGACGGCGACACGATCGACAGGACGAGCGAAGAGATCCTCGTCCACCTCGACACGTTGATCGGCAAGGACGGTGTCGTCAAGACCATGCACTACGGCGGCGACATGGAGTTCGGTGCCGACAGCATGCTCTATGTGACGACGGGTGACCTGCTGATCGGATCCAACGCGCAGAGTCTGGGAAACCGCTATGGCAAGGTGCTGCGCTATCAACCGAACGGCGACATCCCCGTCGACAACCCGTTCTACGGCTCGCTGAGTGGACCATCGCGGGCGATCTGGGCGTACGGCCTGCGCAACCCCTTCAAGCTTGCTCAGGATCCCACCGACGGCACCATGTTGATCGGTGACGTGGGTTCGTCGACCTGGGAAGAGGTGAATGTGCTCCCGTCGAATGCAGGCGGGAGCAACTTTGGCTGGTCGGACACCGAGGGTTACACCACCGACCCGCGGTTCGTGAGCCCGGTTTTGGCGTACCCACACAATCCCAACCTGGCCGGTCCGGGACAGGCCTTCGGCTGCGCGGTGATGGGCGGAGACGTGTATCGCCCTCAGACCGTCGCGTTTCCGCGGCAGTACCGCGGCGACTTCTTCTTTGCCGACCACTGTGAGGGTTGGCTGCGATCGATCGACCCAGACACTGGCGTGGTCGGTCCGGTGCTGGCGACCGGGCTCGAGCTGCCCGTCGACATGGCGGTGGCGCCCAACGGATCGGTACTGATCCTGCAGCGCAAACTTGGCGGGGCGTTCAACGGTGCCTTGTTGAGGCTTGCATATACCGGTGTGGCAGATTCCCCACCGACGCTGTCTCAGCAGCCGACTGCGGCGACTGTGGCGATCGGTCAGCAAGCGACCTTCGAGGTGTTCGCCACCGGCAGCTCGCCGCTCACGTACGCCTGGACCAAAGATGGTGCGCCCATTCCGGGTGCTGACGAAGCGACCTACACCACGCCCTCGGCAACACTGTCCGACGACGGTTCCCAGTTCGCCGTCGTGGTTTCCAACGAGTTCGGCAGCGCGACGTCGCAGGCAGCGCAGCTCACGGTGCTCAACGACACTGCGCCCAGCGCGACCATCACCAAACCTGCAGGCGGGGCCACGTTCGCGGGCGGCGACACGATCCGGATCAGGGGAACCGCTGTCGATGACGAAGATGGTGTGCTGCCGCGCCGCGCGTTCACGTGGAACGTCGATCTGCACCACAACACGCACACGCATCCTGAGCTTGGGCCGATCAAGGGCACCCGCTCGCTCGACTTCCTGGTGCCTCGCGACCTCGAGACCGACCCAGACATCTTTTTCCGGATCCGATTGCAGGTGCGTGACAGCCTTGGCGTCGTCACCGAAGTAGTACGTGATGTGCTGCCTCGCACCAAGCGGCTTGCCCTACGCACGCTGCCCGTCGGCCGTTCTCTGGTGCTTGACGGGTCGCCGGTTGCCACGCCTACCTCTCTGACTGCAGTCGTTGGAGTGAACCGGACGCTCGTTGCTCCACCGGCGACGGTCTCGGGCGCGGCCATGGTGCTCGACTCCTGGTCGAATGGGCGCACCAACGCCGCTCTCGCCTTCCGGACGCCAAAGCAAAACCGCACCTACCGAGCCTTCTACCGCGTCGATGGGGGAGCGGTGGGCACTGGCACGGGGCTCAGCGCGACCTACTTCGGGGCGCCGGACTTCACCCAGCCGCTCATGTCGCGCATCGACCGGGTGCCCTACTTCCTGTGGGGCAGCAAGAGCCCGGCGTCATCGGTGCCGCGTAACGACTTCTCGGTGCGCTGGACCGGAACTGTGGCCGCCCAGTTCTCTGAGTCGTACACATTCGCAATCTCGGCCAGCAACGACGATGCGGTGCGTGTTGTGGTGGGCGGAAACACGGTGCTCGACACATTCGCAGGTGGGGGGGCGGGCACGATCTCTGGAGACGTTCTCATGCAAGCGGGAGTCTCGGTACCGATCACGATCGAGTTCCGTGACACCGGCGGGGTGGCAAAGCTGCCGCTGACCTGGTCGAGCAGCAGCACGCCACGGTCCGCCATTCCAGGCAGTCAGTTGACCACGCAATGACGTCCGCGTGGCGTCGACGTTTTCTGCCGGTCCTGCTTGCCTGCGCGCTGCTTATGATGCTCGTTGTCACCGCAGCTACTCCGCGCGATGCCTCGGCAACCCCCACCGGAGCCACCGGCGCGGCCGTCACACTGGTTGCTGACGGTGTCCGCGAACCACACACGCTGCGCACGGCGCCAGATGGACGCCTTTTCCTGCTGCAACAGGCGGGCAAGGTGCGCATCATCACGCGCAACCGAATGCTGAATGCCCCTGCGCTCACGATTGATCCGAACCAGATCGTCGAGCACAACAACTCAGCGGGACTGCTGGGGATCGCGTTTCCCCCAGGGTTCGCCTCTGCTGCGGTGCAGCACGTCTACCTGCTCTATACCCATGAGCCAATGCCTGGGTATCCGAACCGGCACAACGTGGTCAGTCGCTGGGTGATCGACGGCAACACGATCGACCCGGCCAGTGAGCAAGTTCTCGTGCACCTCGACCCGCTGGTCGATGCGGCCGGAGCCTTCGCCACGAGCCACTACGGCGGAGACATGGAGTTCGGCAATGACGGCAAGCTGTACGTCAGCACCGGTGATCTGTACCGCGCAGAGAACGGGCAGAGCATGTCGACGCTGCACGGCAAGATCCTGCGGTACAACCCAGACGGCAGCATCCCGTCCGGCAACCCATACGTCGGCCAGCTCTCGGGCCGGCTGCAGGCGATCTGGTCGACCGGCCTCCGCAATCCCTTCAAGTTGACGCTGGATCGTCGCAATGGGCGCATGGTGATCGGAGACGTCGGCAACACCAAGTTCGAAGAGGTCAATGTCCTACCGCCGCGCACGCCGGGTCTCAACTTCGGGTGGTCGGCCGTCGAGGGTTACACCACCGACCCCGCTTACCAAAGCCCAGCGCTCGCCTATCCGCACGAGAGCAGCACCGGTGAGCTGGCTGGATGTGCGGTGATGGGCGGTGATATGTACCGACCCCGCAACACTGTGTTCCCTGCGCTGAAAGGCGACTACCTCTTTGCCGACTTCTGCCAGGGTTGGGTGCGCTCATTGGATATCAAGTCCGGGACGGTCGGTGCCGTCGTGGCGTCCGGTTTTCACGCGCCCGTCGACATCGCCGTCACACGGAATGGTGCGATCTGGGTCGCCGAGCGACAGCTCGCCGACGGCGTACCCGGCGGGGTCTTCCGGATCGACCCGCAGGCGACCGGTGCCGGGCCGACCATCACGGGCCAACCTCAAGACGTCTCAGTGGCATCCGGAGCCACGGCAGGCTTCACGGTGTACGCATCCGGGATCGCCCCGCTCTCGTATCAGTGGTACCGCAACGACGTTGCGATTGCAGGGGCCACCGCGAGCACGCTGTCGGTTGCTGGGGTCACGTCGGCCGACTCCGGCTCGCTGTTCAAGGTACGCATCACTGACAGTGGGGGAACGATCTGGTCGCGGTCGGCTGCCCTCACCGTGTCAACGAACCAGTCGCCGACGGCGTCGATCACCTCTCCGGCAGCCGGTGCGCTCTTCTCGGCCGGCGACGTGTTGCAGATCGCGGGCACGGGCAGCGATGCCGAAGACGGAGCGCTACCGGCATCGGCGTTCACGTGGGCCGTCGACCTGCATCACAACACCCACGTTCACGAGCTGGTAGGACCAGTGACTGGCGTCCGGAACCTTTCGGTGCCACTCAGTCGCACCATCGAGACGGCAACCGACATCTTCTACCGCGTGCGACTCACCGTGAAGGACAGTCGCGGTGCCACGACAGTGGTGACCCGCGACGTCCAGCCACGTCTGACGTCCTTCACCCTCGACACCATGCCCAGCGGCCTGCCGCTGCTCGTCGACGGAGTCTCGGCGTCGACACCCGCATCAGTCGGTTCGGTGGTGGGCGCCACGCGCAGCGTTGGCGCCACCTCGGTCACCCGCAGTGGGGTTGCGTGGGCCTTCGACTCGTGGCGGGGCGGGTCGACGGTGGCCACGAACGTTTTCAATGCCCCGACCTCGGTGAGCAGCTACACCGCATTCTTCCGCCCGGCATCAGGCAGCATCGGTACGGGAACTGGGTTGCGGGCCACCTACTACCGCAACACCTCGCTGACTGACCTTGCAGTGAGTCGCGTCGATCGCGTGCCGTACTTCAGCTGGCCGACCGAGCCGGTCGCGGGCGTGCAGAAGGATGATTGGGGTGCCAGGTGGCGGGGCGACCTGCAGGCACAGTTCAGCGGGACGACGCAGTTCTGGGCCACCGTCCGCAGGGACGAGACCTTGACGGTCAAGGTGGGGGGACAGACGGTCATCGACGCGTCCACGACCAACGGGTCGGTGTCGGGAAGCGTCACGCTCGTAGCGGGTCAGCGCTATCCGATCGAGATCACGTTCACCGACGGCAACGGATCGGCGGCCCTGGACCTGACGTATGGTCCCGATCAGGCACGGCGCAGTGTGCTGGCCGGAAGCCAGCTCTATCCGGCTCCGTGAGCAGTGCGATCGGGGCGTAGTCGAAGGCCGCGTGGTGTCAGCGTGAATCCGGACTGCTGCAACGTCTGACGCCAGTCCGAATCGTGGATGTCTGAACCATCTACGCGCTGCACATGTAGTGGCGGCCGACGGGCGGCGCGAACGTCACGTGCCAGCGCTGCGGTGGCTGCCGCGGCGCGGTCAGACCCGGCGTCCGTCCACGTCAGCATCGACTTGCCGCCGCGCTCAACAAAGACGGCCAGCCCCTGCTCGTCGAGGACTACGGTGGCACCGGCCTTGCGGCCAGGACGGTGAGCCTCAGTGGACGCTGGCCAGGTGAGCGCCGCGCCGTACGGATTGGCTGGGTCGGTGGCGGCCAGGACGAGGGGCTCATACGTTGTGTCGGATCGGTGGTCGCGACTCTGGTGACGTCTGAGTTGGTCGACAGCGGCACTGCCGGCAAACTGTGCGGCGCCCAGACCCTCGACGAAGTAGCCGCGCTGTACCCGTCCGGCGTCCTCCATTGCTGCCATCACTCGGTAGACCGCGGCGAAGCCACCCGAGACGTTCTCGGCGGCGATTGAGCCACGGGTGACCACCCCATGGCGGGCTAACAGCGACTCGGCTTGCGCGTGCGCGCGCAAGGTCGGAGTCGCACGTTCGTCGACGAGCCGGAACCAGCGCCCTGGAACTTGCTCACCGGCCGTGACGCGTCGCGATCGTAGGCCCCTTGGCCTAGACGCGGCGTTCGACGAACCATTCATCGACGTCGAAGTGCGGGCGAGGCGAGCTGACCGCCGACCAGCGGTGCGCCGTAGATGGTTTCGCATGGCAGCGAGTGAGTCATTGGTCAAGACCCCCGACCAGACGAGGTGCCACAGCGCCTCATCGATCGCGTCTGATGAATGGTCAGTGAGCGCCGCATGGACGCCGCGCGTCAGCAGGGCGACACCGTCGCCGAAGAGATCGAGAACGGCCGACTGCACGTCAGTGGGAGCATCCATGTTGATGGGCGCGGGAACCAGGGTCGACGCGTGATCGGCCGTGGTGAAGCCGATCCACCCGTCGCGCTGGGGAAGAGCACCAGCACCGAACCAGACGACATCGCCAGAACCGGTGAGCTCGTCGAGCCACGCCGGCTGGTAGCCGGGGACGCGGAGGGGCAGGACGCTGCGCTCCCATTCAGAGGCTGGAGCGGTGGCTGCGTTTAGCTGCTCGATGACGCGATACAGGTCGTCGACACTGCCTGCCCTGCCACTCGGGGACACACCTTGCCAGGCGGGCAGGAAGGTGGCGAGATGCTCGGCCGGCACGGGTTCTGCGGCTTGCTGGGCCATGGCAAGGCTGGCTCGCCGGATCTGCCGAAGCACCTCGGCGTCGCACCACTCGGCGCCGGTCTCACCGGGGCGGAAGGCGCCTGCCACGACCCGCCCGCCCGCTGCCAGCTGTTGCAACGTGGTGTCGACGACCGTCGGACCGAGACCAAGGGTGTGCGCTGCCTCGTTGGTCGTGAAGGGTCCGTGCGTGCGCGCGAATCGGGAAACGAGGTCGCCAAGAGGGTCGACGACCGACGCGGTGAAAGCGCCGGAGACCCCGGGGGGAGGAGGGATCCCGACGGCATCTCGAAGGCGACCAAGGTCTTCGACCGCCACCCAGCGTTGGCCTGACGGCAACCGAACCGATACCGCCCGGTGGCTGTCTGCAAGCGCTGCCGCCCACGCTGGATCTGCTCCGCGCCGAGTGAGGTCGTCGTCGGAGAGGGGTCCGAGCACTCGCAGCGCATCGGCCACTGACTCAGGATCACGAAGACGACGTTCGTCGGTGAGCCAGGCGACCCGGCGCTCGACGCGCTCGATGGCATCGGGATCGAGCAGCTCGCGCAGCTCGGCCTGGCCGAGCAGCTCGGCCAGCAAAGTGGCGTCGACTGAAAGCGCTGCAGCCCTCCGCTCGGCCAACGGCGCGTCGCCTTCGTAGAGAAAGGCGCCGACGTAGGAGAAGAGCAATGACCGTGCGAACGGGGATGGTTGCTCGGTTTCGACTTCGACGATCTGCATGCGGCCCTGTGCGAGGTCGGTGAGTAGTTCGCGCAGCCCTGGAACGTCGAAGACGTCTTGCAGACACTCGCGCATCGTCTCGAGAACCAGCGGGAAGGTGGGGTGACCTGATGCCACACCGAGTAACTGGGCCGACCGTTGGCGTTGCTGCCACAGCGGCGTACGCCGGTCGGGGCGTCGTCGTGGCAGCAGCAGAGCACGCGACGAGCACTCGCGGAAGCGGGCCGCGAAGAGCGCGGAGCCCCAGACCGCGTCGGTGACTTGACGCTCGATGTCGTCGGGCTCAATGAGTAGATGGTCGCTCAATGCCGGCGCATCGTCGTCGGAGTCGCCGAGATCAGGGAGGCGAAGAACGATGCCGTCGTCAGATGGCATTACCTGCACATCCATGTCGAGGTCGTTGCGCAGACGCGCCGCGATCGCCAGTGCCCATGGTGTGTTGACTCGGCCACCGGCAAGAGAGTGCACCACGAGTCGCCAGTCGCCGATCTCGTCGCGGAAGCGTTCGACCACGATCGTCCGGTCATCAGGCACAACGCCACAGACCTCATGCTGCTCGTCCAGATAAGCCAGGGCGTTCGTCGCAGCGTTGAGGTCGAGCCCGACGCCGGTCAGCAGGGCAGTGGCGCCGTCAGAGGTAGCGCCACGAAGTTGTCGGATGGTCGCTCCGATCGCCTGACCAAACTCGCGGGGCCGACCAACGGTGTCGCCGTGCCAGAAGGGCAGCTTTCCGGCGCGTCCTGGCGCCGGGGTGACGAGGACCTGGTCGTGAGTGATGTCGACGATCTGCCACGATGTCGATCCGAGGGCAAAGACGTCACCGACTCGCGACTCGTAGACCATCTCTTCGTCGAGCTCGCCCACCCGCCGCCCCGGGCCCCCCGAGCCAGCGAGGAAGACCCCGTACAGACCGCGGTCGGGAATCGTTCCCGCATTGATGACGGCGATGCGCTGCGCACCGGGGCGCCCGGTGAGGACGTCGTCGTCGCGATTCCAGACCAGCCGCGGCTTCAGCTCGGCGAAGGCGTCAGAGGGGTAGCGTCCGGCCAACATGTCGAGCACGCCGTGAAGCGCCGAGTCGGGCAGCGCGCGGAACGGGTCGGCCCGCCGGATCACCATTGCCAGATCGGTGACCGTCCAGTCGTCCATAGCGACCATCGCCACGATCTGCTGGGCCAGGACGTCGAGGGGGTTGCGGGGGACTGAGAGGGCCTCGATCTGGCCATTGCGCATGCGTTCGACGGCAACCGCGCTGGGGAGTAGGTCGCCGCGATGCTTGGGAAAGAGCACGCCCCGCGAGACGCCACCGACCTGGTGACCAGACCGTCCGATGCGCTGCAGCCCGCTGGCCACCGAAGGCGGCGACTCGACCTGCACGACCAGGTCGACAGCGCCCATGTCGATACCGAGCTCGAGGCTGCTCGTCGCAACCACGGCTGGCAGGGTGCCTTGCTTGAGCTGCTCCTCGATCTGGCTGCGCTGCTCACGTGAGACTGACCCGTGATGGGCGCGCGCAATCTCGGTGTCGACGTCGTGGCCCACCGGGCGGGGCAGCGTGGCGCCAGCTTGTGCCATGACGGCGGCTGGGGCTGCGGTGGCCGGCGGCAGCTCGGTAGCTGTGAGGCGCCGCTGGGCCTCTTCGTTCAAACGGGCGGCCAGTCGTTCGGTGAGTCGCCGGGAGTTGGCGAACACGATGGTCGACCGGTGGCTTTCGACAAGGTCGACGATCCTCGACTCGACGTGCGGCCACAGCGACGGTGGTGCGGCGGTGAACTCGCCGTCGACGTCGAGGGAACCTTGGTCGCCAACCGCGGTGAGATCTTCGACGGGTGCGACGACCGACAGGTCGAACTCTTTGTCGCTGGGCGGTTGGACGACGACCACGGGGCGGGCGCCACCAAGAAATGCGGCCACGGTCTCGGTGGGCCGCACGGTGGCAGACAAACCGATGCGCTGGGCCGGTGCGTCAAGAAGCGCGTCGAGGCGCTCCAGAGACAGTGAGAGGTGTGCCCCACGTTTGGTGCCAGCGACGGCGTGCACCTCGTCGACGATCACCGTCGAGACTTGCCTCAGCGTCTCGCGGGCCTTCGAGGTGAGCATCAGGTAGAGCGACTCGGGGGTGGTGATGAGCAGGGTGCTCGGACGGCGCAACTGCCGCTGTCGTTCGGCAGCTGGAGTGTCGCCCGAGCGGATAGCGACGGAGATGTCGGGGGGAGTCAGACCCTTGCGTTCGTAGGCGTTGCGAATACCGGCGAGTGGGGCGCGCAGGTTGCGTTCGACATCGACGGCGAGCGCCTTCAGCGGCGAGATGTACACAACGGTCGTGGCCGGTTCGGCCGCTGGCTCGGACGCGCAACGGTCGAGCGCCCACAAGAAGGCCGCCAGCGTCTTGCCAGAACCCGTCGGGGCCACCACCAAGGTGTTTTGCCTCTGACTGATGGCGTGCCACGCGGCCTCTTGGGCCGGCGTCGGCTTGGCAAAGACCGTCTCGAACCACTCCTGGGTCTGGGGAGTGAAGGCCGAGAGGGCAGAGCGAACGGAGGGCACCTGCCCATCTTGGTCGGTGGCTGTGACAGGGGCCAACTGTCACCGGCGTGGGCGCTTGTGAAGGCGACTGATAGACGGATGAATGGAGGCATGTCACCGACCACCCATTTTTCGCGCCCCACACGCGTGCGGCGCGCCGCCTCACTCGCCGCCGTGCTTGCCCTCGCAGTCGTGTCGCTGTCCGGCTGCTTCAAGCTCGACATGTCGCTCGAACTATCGTCGGACAACACCGTTGACGGGTCCATCATCTTGGCGGTCAACCGTGACCAGGCTGAGCTCTTCGGCGGTGAGGACGCGCTGCGTGAATCGTTGTCGAGTGAGGGTGGTGGCCTGATCGAGGAGGCTCCCACCACGGGAACCGTCGAGACCCGTGAGTACGAGGACGACGACTGGATCGGCAATGAGTACGTGTTCGAAGGCGTCGGCCTCGACGAGTTCGGCGGCGCCGATACCGGTGAGCTGTCGATCACCCGTGAGGGCGACACGTTTGTCGTCGATGGCACCCTCGACCTGTCGCAAGGCAGCGACGCCGATCCAGGGGCAGCGGCCCTGCTCGAGTCAGCCGAGACCGAGATCTCGATCACCTTCCCTGGGGCCATCTCGAGCAGCAACGGCATCGAAGACGGCAACACCGTCACCTGGACTCCGAAGGCTGGAGAGAGCACCGAGATCTCTGCCGTCGGGAGCGCCGAGGCGGGGCTGCCGGTGACGCTGATCGCGGCGGTTGTTGCGCTGGTTGCGTTGGTCGCGATTGGCATCGTGCTGCTGGTGATGCTGCGCGGCCGCCAGTCGGCGGCGGAGCCTGCGGCCGGAACGCTTCCCGAAGGCAGCATCGTGCCGGACGCACCAGAGGCCCCGCAGGATGCGGCGCCCCACGCGCCGCCGGCCGACCAGCCTCCGGTCCCCCCCGCGCCCCCCGCTCCGCCGGCACCCCCGGCACCCCCGGCACCCTGAAGCACTCGCACGCGGCCTGTCGTACAGTCACCTGCGTGCGATTCACCGACTTCTGGGAGCGGATGGAGACCCATCTCGGCTCGTCTTACGCGCGCAGCTTTGCGCGCGACCATGTGCTGAGCCAGCTTGAGGGCCGCACGGTGGAAGAGGCGCTCGCCGATGGTGAGGACGCCACTCGAGTCTGGCGTGCTGTGGTCGTCACGCTCGACCTTCCTGCGCGCTATCGATGAGCCGGCCGTGAGCCCGCGATGAGTGCCCGTGGTGCTCCGTCTTCTGAGTCTTCGGGGGCTTCGGAGTCAGTGCGCTCTCTGCAGCGCCGAACGGTCCGCGTACTGGCGGCCGCTCAGGTGCTGACGGGAGTGGGAGTCGGCGCCGGAGTTGCCGCCGGCAGCCTGCTGGTGGCTGAGCTGACTGGCACCGAAGGTTTGGCGGGGCTGGCACAAACGGCCGGAGTCGTTGGGGCTGCGGTGGCCGCCGGGCCGCTCGCTTGGATGTCGGTCCGCTCTGGACGCCGGATCGGTCTGGTCACCGGTCTCTGGATCGCCGCCGCCGGCGCGCTGGTCGTCATTGGCGCATCGGTCCTTGAGGCCGTGCCGTTGGTGCTACTCGGCACGTTCGGTGTCGGTGTCGCTTCAGCCGTCGGGCTCCAGGCCCGGTATGCGGCGAGCGACTTGGCGGCGCCGGCGCACGTCGGACGCGATCTGTCCATGGTGGTCTGGGCGACGACGATCGGTGCCGTCCTAGGACCCAACCTGATGCAGCCATCGGCTGACTTCGCGGACGCGATCGGACTGCCGCCGTTGAGCGGTCCGTACCTACTGACCGCCTCGAGCATCGCGCTGGCTGCATTGTTGGTTGCCGGGATGCTGCGACCGGATCCGCTCCTCGCGGCGCGCGACCTGGCCAGGGCCAGCGAGGCTGACGACTACCTGGAGCCGCGGCAGAGGGGCATGCTCGCCGAGCTCACTCATGGGGCGAGGGTGGTGCGATCGGCGCCGGGCGCCAGCTTGGCTGTCGCCGCCATGGCCGTTGGCCACGTTGTGATGGTCATGGTGATGGTCATGACGCCGGTGCACATGCAGCACGTCGACGTCACCTTGCAGGTTGTCGGCTTAGTGATCAGCGTGCACATCTTGGGCATGTTCGCGTTCTCGCCGGTCGTGGGGTGGCTCGCCGACCGGCGCGGCAGCGTCGCGGTGATCAGTGGGGGCGTGGTGGTGCTTGCCCTCGCGACGATGATCGCCGGGACGGCGTCTGGTGACTCCGTCGTACAGCTAGGGATCGGTCTCTTCCTGCTCGGTCTGGGCTGGTCGGCGACCCTCGTCGGTGGGTCGGCGCTGCTGTCGACGTCGGTTCCTGACGAGACCCGTCCAGCCGCCCAGGGGGTCGGCGACACTGTCATGAACCTGGCGGCAGCTGTCGGCGGGGTGATGGCTGGCGTGATCGTCTACACCGCCTCGTATGGGTGGCTCAACGCCGCAGCGGCCCTGTGTCTCGTCCCGTTGGCCGGCGCCCTGCTGAGGCGGCGTGTCGCGGGTGCTGTTCGAACACCTGTTCGGTAGTGTAGTCCGCGACGCTGCACGCAGCCCGCTGTCCACAGATCGAGGGCGACGCCCGCGAACTGTCAGAGGTCCCGCGTAGCGTCGCCAGCGACATCAGCAACGACCACCCGTGAAGGGGAACTCATGGCAGACCGCGACAAGGCCCTCGACTCCGCACTCGCCCAGATCGAGCGCCAGTTCGGCAAGGGGTCGGTCATGCGCCTCGGCGACGAGACGCGCACGCCGATCGAGGTGATCCCGACGGGGGCCATCTCGCTCGACATCGCCCTCGGCATCGGTGGCTTGCCCCGTGGCCGCGTCGTCGAGATCTACGGCCCCGAGTCGTCAGGTAAGACAACGGTGGCGCTGCACGCTGTTGCCAACGCGCAGGCACAAGGTGGCATTGCTGCCTTCATTGACGCCGAGCACGCGCTCGATCCCGAGTACGCCAAGAAGTTAGGCGTCGACACCGACGCTCTGCTTGTGTCGCAGCCCGACACCGGCGAGCAGGCGCTTGAGATCACCGACATGCTGATCCGTTCAGGAGCGATCGACATCATCGTGATCGACTCGGTGGCTGCCCTGGTGCCGCGCGCCGAGATCGAAGGCGAGATGGGCGACAGCCACGTTGGGCTGCAGGCCCGGCTGATGAGCCAGGCGTTGCGCAAGATCACCGGCGCGATCAGCCAGACCGGCACCACGTGCATCTTCATCAACCAGCTGCGCGAGAAGATCGGGGTCTTCTTCGGTTCTCCCGAGACCACCACAGGCGGCAAGGCGCTGAAGTTCTACGCCTCGGTGCGCATGGATGTTCGGCGGATCGAGACACTGAAAGACGGCACCGAGCCGGTGGGTAACCGCACTCGGATCAAGGTCGTCAAGAACAAGATGGCGCCGCCGTTCAAGCAGGCCGAGTTCGACATCCT
>JBDTTS010000008.1:0-20741 GCA_039930525.1 Actinomycetes bacterium
ACTCACTTCGGGTGTGAGTTCAGCCCGGCACCCATCCTGGGAGCCGAATCCCCCAGCACCACCGCGACCCCGACACCGCTGACTCAGGTGGGAGGTCTGCGGTGAGCCGATGATGGGGCCTCGTGGCTGGGTTCGGCTGACGTCGAGCAGTGAATGAAGAGACAGGCACGGTTTTAGCCCGCTCAGTGCGAAAAACGGTGCCCAACTCTTCATTGGCGGCTGACGTCGCCGCGGTCAACAGGCCGCCAGACATCTCACGGTGCCCGGAGTGGGACTCGAACCCACACGCCTTTCGGCAAACCATTTTAAGTGGTCAGCGGCTGCCAGTTACGCCATCCGGGCCAGGTCAAGGCTAAGGCGTCGAGGACGGACTAGGCCCCCCGGCGCGCTGCTACACCGCTGGGGGTGGCGTCTTGCGCTTAGGCGGTGCTGCCGCCTCCTGGAACTCGTTGAAGGGCTCATGCATCGACCAGAGCGAGACGATCTCACGTTTGAAGAAAAGGGCCATCGTCCAGTCGACGATGACGCGGATCTTTCGGTTCAGCGTCGGCACTCGGCTCATGTGGTAGGTGCGGTGTATGAACCAGGCCGGGGCGCCTTTGAGCTTGATGCCGTACACGTTCGCCACACCTTTGTAGAGGCCGAGCCCGGCCACTGAGCCCACGTACTTGTGCTTGTACTCGCGCATCGGGAACCCCCGGAGCGAGGCGATGATGTTGTTAGCCAGTACTTTGGACTGGCGAACGGCGTGCTGGGCATTCGGTGCGCACTCCCGCTGGTCCTCGGTGGTGAGATCGGGAACAGCCGTGCCGTCACCTGCTCCCCAGGCGTCTTCGGTGCCGACGACGCGCAGGGTGGCGTCAGCCAACAGACGGCCCCGCTCGTTGAGCGGCAGGTCGGTGTTGGCGAGCACCGGACTAGCCTTGACCCCCGCCGTCCACACCACCGTTTCCGCGTCGAATTCCGTGCCGTCCGAGAGCACAACATGACCGTCGACGCAGCTCTCAAGACGCGTCTTAAGCTTGACGTCGATACCGCGGCCGCGCAGCTGCTCGAGCGTCCAGACACCCATCTCCGGTCCAACCTCCGGAAGGATGACGTCGGCAGCCTCGACCAGGTGGAACTTCACGTCGTCGGCGTCGATGCTGGGGTAGTAGCGGGTTGCGTACCGGGCCATGTCCTCCAGCTCGGCCAGCACCTCGACGCCGGCATCGCCGCCGCCGACCACCACGAAGTTCAGGTTGCGCTCGCGGATGTCGGGGCTGTGCGTCGACTCGGCGATATCGAGGCACTCCAGGACGCGGTTGCGAAGCTGGATCGCCTCCTCCAATGTTTTGAAGCCGGTGGCCCATTCCGCCAAGCCAGGGATCGGCAGCGTGCGAGAGACCGACCCCACCGCCATCACCAGGTGGTCGTACTCGAGCGTGTAGGCGTCACCTTCGAGGGGTTGCACCGTGGCCAGCTTGCGCTCGTGGCTGATCTCGGTCACCTTCGCCGTGATGACCTCGGCACCCCGCAGCACGCGCCGAAGCGGAACCACCACGTGACGCGGGGACACGGCACCGGCAGCGGCCTCCGGAAGGAATGGCTGGTAGGTCATGTAGGAGCGCGGGTCGACAACGGTGACCACCGCCTCATCAGCGCGCAGCTTCTTGAGCAGCCGCATTGCGGTGTAGAGCCCCACGTATCCGCCTCCCACAATCAAAATGCGGGGGCGTTCGGTTCGGTTCGCGGGGGCAGCACTCATGGGACCAATGTAGGCAGGGCGCGCAACCCCTCTTGTGGACGTAGAGGCAAAAACTTGACATCAAGTTATTCGCTGAGGCCAGCCAAAGTTCGAGCCCGCTCGAGCACGCTGTCGAGCATGTCCTCTGTGAGGCGGCCGGTGAAGGTGTTCTGCTGGCTCGGATGGAACGAGCCGATCAACGTCCGAGCGTCGAGGTCGACCTCGACCCCGTGGCCGAATCGCGGCCGGGGACGCGGTATGGCGATGCCGGCCCTGGCAACGGCGGTGAGCGACGCCGTCCAAGCGATCGCACCCAACGCCACGAGTACCTTCGCGCGGGTGGCCAGGCGTAGTTCGGCGTCCAGCCAGGCCGCGCAGGTGGCCTTCTCATCGGGGGTCGGTGTGTTGTCCGGCGGTGCGCAGCGAACTGCTGCCGTGATGCGTACCTCGCGCAACGACAGACCGTCGTCGATCGACGTCGAGGTCGGTTGGCTCGCGAACCCGGCACGGTGGAGCGCCGCGTAGAGCCAGTCACCGCTACGGTCGCCGGTGAACATCCGACCCGTTCGGTTGGCCCCGTGTGCCGCCGGGGCCAAACCGACGATGAGGATGCTGGGAGCGGCATCGCCGAACCCCGGGACCGGACGTCCCCAGTAGTCCTCATCGGCGAAAGATCGACGCTTCACGTCGGCGACGTGCTCTCGCCATGCCACCAGGCGAGGACACGCTCGACATTCGCTGACGTGCTCATCTAAGTCAGCCAAACTCGATGTGGCCGTCGCTGATGCGGCGACAGCCTCAGCGCTGCCCGCCGGAATCAACCGGAGAGCCGGGCCCGGAGGAACTCAACAGTCCGTTGCCACGCCGTTTCAGAGGCAGCCGCGTCGTAGACCTCGGGGCGGGCGTCATTGAAGAACGCATGCTGGGTGCCGGGGTAGTCGAAAATCTCGATGCTGCCCCCGGCCTCCTCGACGGCTGTCTTCGCCAGCTGAATGCCGGACGCGCTGGAGGTTCCGTCCGCTTCTGAGCAGTGGATCATGGCCGCCTTTCCTTCGTAGTTCGGCCACTCGGGGCTCATCCGCTCCCACGGAAGGGCCGGGTAGAAACCGACTGCCGTGGTCAGTTGCGGCGCCAGCGTCGCCGACCACAGCGCCAGCGATCCCCCCATGCAGAATCCGACGGAACCGATCCCGACGCCGTCAGTCGGATCGCTCTCGAAAAGAAAACGAGCGGCGCCAGCGATGTCGCGGGCAGCGGGATCCATGGCGAGCGACATCATCATGCGCATGGCTTCGTCAGGCTCATCGGTCTTGGCGCCGTGGTAGAGGTCGGGCGCAAGAGCAACGAACCCTGCTTCAGCGAAGCGATCGACGAGGTGCTCGACATGAGGCACCAGCCCCCACCACTCCTGGATGACGACTACGCCGGGCCCGCGCCCAGACTCGGGAACAGCAAAGAGGCCACCGCACGTTCCGCCGTTGCTCGCGAACGTCACCTGTTCGGCCATTGACCCTCCTGGGTTGCTGGGGTGCCGGGTTTGCTCGCCCATCCTGTCCCACTGCGCACCGAGGGGTCACCCCCCGAGTGCGAAATTTTTGCCCACCAGTCAGGCGGTGATGAGGGATGCGGCAATCCCGTCAAGGATGTCGTGCTCACTCACCAGGATCTCGGCGACTCCGGTGTAGGCCACGATCGCCGACAGTACGAGTGACCCCGCAGCGATCACATCAATACGTCCGGGGTGAATCACCGGGTTGGCTGACCGCTTGTCGCGGTTGGCGTACAACAGCTCTTCGCACACTCGATGGATGTCGGCCGCTGTGATGACCGCACCGTGGATTCGTGACGAGTCGTACTCCCACATCCCCAGGGCAAGGCCGGCCACCGTGGTCACCGACCCAGCCAGCCCGACCAAGGACGCAGCGCGCCGAAGGGGCACCGAAGCGGCCGCCTGAGCAATGGCGTCGTCGATATCGTCGCGCGCAGCCGACACCTCGGCGGGCCACGGAGGATCCGTGACGAAGTGGCGCTCGGTCATGCGCACGCAACCAATGTCGACCGAGGCCGACGCGGTGGGCGTACGACCAGGCTCACCCATCACGAACTCCGTCGAGCCGCCGCCGATATCGACCACAAGACAGGGCGCCGCCGCACCCGCAATCTCCAGGTTGCTGGTCGCCCCGGTGAAAGAGAGCGCCGCCTCCTCCGCTCCATCGATGACCTCAGGCTCGATCCCCAGCCGTCCCCTGATCCCGGACACGAACTCATCGCGGTTTTCGGCGTCGCGGGTCGCCGAGGTGGCCACAAACCGCAGGGCGTCAACTCGCGCCCCTTCGATCAAGCCTGCGTATTCGTCGACAGCGGCAAACGTGCGCTGCAACGCTGCAGCGCTGAGTCGTCCCGAAGCATCGACGCCTTCGCCAAGACGCACGATGCGCATCTCTCGCGCCACATCCGTGGGCAGTCCGGAGGCCGCGTCTGTCTCAGCGATAAGTAGTCGCACAGAGTTGGTACCGCAGTCGATGGCAGCAACACGTCGGGAAGTCAAGACTCGGCGCTCCGCTGCGCACAGGTGAGCCCACGAACCAGCCGTCGGCCCTCGATCTCAGCCAGGGCTTCGTCGCCAAACGGGTTGACACCGGGCCCGGACGCGAGCGCGTGGCCAACGAGAACGTGAAGGCACTTGACCCGTTCCGGCATGCCCCCCGCTGAGATACCCGAGATCTCGACTACTGACTCAAGCGCGGCGCGATCTTGGAGGTACTCAGCGTGTGCGCCTGCATACCGCTCGGCCAAATCGGCGTCGATCGTCAAGCGATCCTGCATATCTCGCATCCGACCTTCTGCTTCGAGTGTGCTCACCGCCGACGTCATGCGAGGGCAGGTGAGGTAGTAGACGGTGGGGAAAGGCGTGCCGTCAGGCAGCCGCGGAGATGTCGTCACGACGTCTGGCTCACCGCACCCGCACCGATGGGCAACCGCCAGCATGCCGCGGGGTTCGCGCCCCAACTGGCGGTGCACGGCGGAACAATCGGCATCCGACACCCCACCGAGACTTGCCTCACTCACCGGCTGTCAGCCTCTTGCACCGATCCCCACAAAGTGTCGAACCACGCCACCTCTGGCGGAGCTGCAACGGGAATCTCTGGCTTACGGGCCTGCTCAACATCTTCTGGAGAGAGCAAGACCAAACCCGTTTCTCCTGGCATGACGTAGTGCAGCCGCTCCCGAGCCTGTTGCTCGACAAAGTCGTCGTCTTGCCAGCGGGCTACCTGATCTTGCAGGTTGCCGACGCGCGCATCCAGCATGGCCGCGCGTTGTTCTGCGGCGCCGATTGCTGCTCGCTGGGCGAGATACTCACGGATGGGAAAGGCGAGCGTCATGACCAGCGCTGCGGCCACCAAGATCAGCACGACCGCGCGGCCGGTGAGGCGCGCCCACAGCGGACGATCGTCGATCACCTGAAGGTGATCGCGCGAACGTCGTCCGTTGTCGGTGGTGGCCATGGCTAGACGGTGAACCTCGGGAAGGCGGACGCGCCGGCGTAGCGAGCGGCGTCGTCGAGCTCTTCTTCGATGCGAAGGAGCTGGTTGTACTTGGCCACACGCTCTGACCGAGCCGGAGCCCCGGTCTTGATCTGCCCGCAGTTTGTCGCTACCGCCAGATCAGCGATCGTGGTGTCTTCGGTTTCGCCCGACCGATGACTCATCATGCAGCTGTAGCGGTTGCGGTGCGCGAGGTCGACGGCGTCGATGGTCTCGGTCAACGACCCGATCTGGTTGACCTTGACGAGAAGCGAGTTGGCGATGTCTTCGTCGATGCCCCGTTGCAGTCGCTCAGGGTTGGTCACGAACAGATCGTCCCCAACTAGCTGGACGCGCGTACCGAGCTGAACAGAAACCTGCTTCCAGCCGTCCCAGTCGTCCTCGCTCATCGCATCCTCGACCGACACGAGCGGATAGTCGTTCACGAGCGACTCGTAGTAGGACACCATCCAGTCAGCTGAGCGCGTTTCGCCCTCAAAAAGGTAGCCATCGGCAGTGAAGAACTCAGTCGACGCAACGTCGAGCGCCAGCGCGATATCGCGACCCACCACAAAGCCAGCACTGTCGATCGCAGTGGTGAGCAGGTCGAGGGCATCGCGATTGCTCGGCAAACTCGGCGCAAAGCCACCCTCGTCACCGAGTCCGGTGCTCAGGCCGCGCTCCTTGAGGACCGCCTTCAGCGCGTGATAAACCTCAGCACCCCAGCGGACCGATTCGTTGAAAGTCGGCGCGCCGATCGGTGCGATCATGAACTCCTGGATGTCGACGTCGGTGTCGGCATGCGCACCGCCATTGAGCACGTTCATCATCGGAACGGGCAGCAGGTGCGCGTTGGGTCCGCCGAGATAGCGGAAGAGCGGAAGGTCGGCCGACTCGGCGGCCGCCTTGGCGACAGCCAGCGAGACGCCGAGGATGGCGTTGGCGCCGAGTCTGGATTTGTTCGGCGTACCGTCGATGTCAATCATGACCTGATCGATCAGCCGCTGTTCACTCGCCTCGTAGCCGAGCAGTTGCGGCGCAATGTCGTCGTCGACGGCATTGACTGCCTTTTCGACCCCCTTACCGAGGTAGCGGGAGGCGTCGCCGTCACGCAGCTCGACGGCTTCGTGAACCCCGGTAGACGCCCCAGAAGGAACCGCCGCGCGCGCCATCGCTCCGTCGTCAAGAGCGACCTCGACCTCAACGGTCGGGTTACCCCGAGAGTCGAGGATCTCGCGCGCGATGAGGGCGTCGATGGTCGCCACGAAATGCTCCTTCGAGGTGGAGGGACGTTCTTTCAGACTACCCGTCGGCGGGGGGCAGGCCGGCACGGCGCGCCTGCTCGGCGAAGTCGTGCGCGAATCGGCGAAGGGCGGTTTCGGCGTCAAGGCCACGTCTGCGTGCTGCGCTCACGATGCCGAACAGCAGGAGACCCAGCACGCGCTCGTCCAGCTCATCGGGAAGCTCTGGCTCGTCCACCTCAAGCGCAAGTCCGGCCGTGACGCTTCTGCTCAACAACTTCTCACTGAGGGCAAGAGCGGGCAGCGCAAGCGGAACACCGTCGACGATCGACTGCCGGGGGCGCTCTTGCTCCTTGAGCCGCTGCCAGCTGGCCTCGACATCAGGCGGCGAGTCCGCTTCTGCTTCCGCAAACACATGGGGGTGTCGCCGCACGAGCTTGTCGACTAAACCGGCCGCGACATCGTCGATCGACCAGGCACGCTCCTCGGACTCCTCACCGATCCGAGAGTGGAACGCCACCTGCAGTAGGACGTCGCCCAACTCATCGCGCAACGCTTCGGGGTCACCCCCGTCGATAGCCGACAGCGCCTCAAAGGTTTCTTCGATGAGATAAGGGGCCAGAGAAGAATGCGTCTGCTCGGCATCCCAGGGGCAGCCGCCTGGCGAACGCAGCTGGTCCATCACCGCGACGACGTCGAGCAGTCGAGACCCGGGTAGGTCGTAAGAGCCGTGGACGACCTCCAGCTCGATATCTGCCCCCTGCTCGGCCCGCAAGGCGATCGCCGGCGCCAACGCCTCGGTGAGGGCAAGGTCGCCGTCATCGGCGACCAACCACACCACCGGGCCATCTGCTGCGGCATCGAGCAGGACGCCAGCAAGTTCAGCCGGTGACTCGGCGCTCGCGGCTGTCACCGCGAGCCCGGCCTCGGTCAGCGATGGAAGAAGTGAGTGACCCGGCCGAGCAAGGCGCATCGTGGCGTCTTCAAGCACACGCCACGCCGCACGAGTCAGCAGGCCGGGGGCCACGCGGTGGGTCGTGATCAGAAGGCAGAGCCGACCCGTCACTTCCTACTCCTCGACGGGAAGATCAAGCTCGGGTGGGACGGCGACCCCACCGGCGGGGATAGACAAGCGCTCGGGGTTCCGCGGTTCCACGGCGACGGCCTCACTGTTCCACGAACCGAATCGCGGGCTCACCGAAATGCCGAGGTCGGCCGCAGTCTGCTGCAGCAGTGCACCGAGCTCGGCATCGACCTTTTTAGGTGAAGCCCCTCGGCTGCGAGAGACTCAGCGAGCGAATTGCTGAGTACGAACACCTCCGCGGCAGCGTCGAGGCGCGATGGTGGAATGCCGTTGCTGAGAGCGATGGCGTCGCGTTGCTGGGCCTCGGCACCGAGCACTTCATCGATCTCGGTAGCCGTGGCGACAATGTCTCGCTTATCGGCGATAGCACCGATCAGCTGCTCATTGATCCACCACGAAAGCACGCTTAGCGTGAGTTGGTCGTCGGGCAGACGCTGCTCGCCGGGATTGGCGTCGTAGAGGCCGTCGAGCTCGTCGAACAGGTCGGCGAGCTGGCTCTCGGTCAAGCGGTCATCACCAGCCACCGCCGCCGAGCCTGCCTTTTGCGTGGAACAGCCAGCCAGCACCAGGACGCTGAGCACCGACACCGCAACTACGGCGCGAAACCGAATCCCACTACGCATCAGGCCCACCGCTTTCTCATCCGGTCACTCACCATCATGCAGCCTTCTCACCAATCAGGACCGCATCGATGAGCGCTCCTGCCCACTCTATGAGTGCCGCATCACGCAACGGCTCGCCACCCACCCGAGCCGTTGAGGGTCTTGGCACCAAGATCGTACGGACTGCGGGCTTGACGATAGTTCCCGGGTAGAGCCGCGAAATGCGTAGACCCACCGACTCGGGCAGATCAACGGGAAAGAACCGCACTTTGTTGCCCTGAGCGATGAGTTCGGTGAGTCCGACGGCCCGCACCTGCGCCCGTAGCCTGGCGACGTCGAAGAGTCGATCAACGGGCTCGGGGAAAGCGCCGAAGCGGTCGATGAGCTCGGCCCGTACTTCAGCGAGCGCGGCGTCATCGTGGGCGTCGGCAATTCGCTGGTACGCCTGGAGTCGCACACGTTCGGAAGGCAGCCAAGCATGGGGAATGTGTGCATCGACGGGCAGCTCTACCTTGAGTTCGCTCGCCTCTGGGACAGCTCCTTCAGCCTCACCCTTCAGGACGCCAACGGCTTCACCTACCAGGCGCAGGTAGAGATCGAATCCGACCCCTTCGATATGCCCACTCTGCTCGCCACCGAGGACGTTACCGGCTCCACGAATCTCGAGATCCTTCATCGCCACTGCCATGCCTGAACCGAGGTCGGTGTGCTGGGCGATTGTGGCGAGACGGTCATGGGCTGCCTCGGTCAGCGGCTTCTCGGGCGGGTAGAGGAAGTACGAATACCCGCGATCACGGCCTCGCCCGACGCGTCCGCGCAGCTGATGCAACTGGGCGAGCCCCAGCATGTCGCCACGTTCGACAACCAGGGTGTTCGCGTTGCTGATGTCGAGCCCCGACTCGACAATCGTGGTGCATACCAAGACATCAAAGCGCTTGTCCCAGAAGTCGATGATGATCCGTTCAAGTGCATCTTCGGACATCTGCCCATGGGCGATCTCGACGCGGGCTTCGGGCACCAGATCACGGATTCGTGCGGCAGCTCGATCGATTGATTCCACGCGGTTATGGATGTAGAACACCTGTCCCTCGCGCAACAGCTCACGGCGAACAGCTGCGCCAATCTGCTTCTCGTCGTAGGCACCGACGAAGGTCAGCACTGGATGCCGCTCCTCCGGGGGCGTCAAGATGGTCGACATCTCTCGGATGCCTCCCAACGCCATCTCTAGCGTGCGCGGAATCGGCGTTGCTGACAGCGTCAGCACATCGACATGCGTCCGCAATGCTTTCAGGTGCTCCTTGTGCTCGACGCCGAAGCGTTGCTCCTCGTCGACGATGACCAGCCCGAGGTCCTTGAACCGAGTCGTGGCCTGCAACAGCCGATGGGTACCAATCACCACATCGACCGACCCGTCAGCGATCCCCTCGAGCACGGCAGTCGCCTCGCGGTCGCTCTGAAAACGCGACAGCGCTTTCACCGATACCGGGAAAGCGCCGAACCGCTCCACGAAGGTGTTGGTGTGTTGCTGCACTAACAGGGTGGTCGGAACGAGAATCGCTACCTGCTTGCCGTCTTGCACAGCCTTGAAGGCGGCGCGAACCGCAATCTCGGTCTTTCCATAGCCGACGTCACCACAAACGAGGCGGTCCATCGGGACCGGCTGTTCCATGTCGCGCTTGACCTCGTCGATACAAGCCAGCTGATCGGGGGTCTCCACGTACGGAAAGGCGTCTTCAAGTTCACGTTGCCATGGGGTGTCTGGTCCGAACGCGTGGCCGGGAGCCGCCTGCCGTGCGGAGTAGAGGCGCACCAGCTCTGCCGCGATCTGTTTGACCGCCTTGCGCACCCTGCCCTTGGTCTTGGCCCAATCGGCTCCACCCAGGCGGTGAAGCGACGGGGCCTCACCTCCCACGTAGCGAGTGACCAGATCCAGCTGGTCAGTTGGAACGAAAAGTCGATCGGCCGGCTGTCCCTTACGCGCTGGGGCGTACTCGATGACCAGGTACTCGCGGGTCGCCCCCTGCACGTCGCGACTGACCATCTCGACGTACCGGCCCACCCCATGTTGCTCGTGCACGACGTAGTCGCCAGCCGAGAGCTGGAGTGGATCGACGGTCGCTCGCCGTCGAGAGGGCATTCGCCGCATGTCTTTTGTGGACGATCGTTGCCCGATCAGGTCGGACTCGGTCAGGACCAGCAGCTGAAGAGCCTCACTTGCCAATCCATGTTCCATGACACCGGTGGTGACTTGGACGACCGATCGTGGGTGCGAGGCGTCGATGTCACCCACCAGCTGAGCGGGCACCCCCTCGTCACGAAGCTGCTCGGTGAACCGCTCGGCCGGGCCGTGCCCGGCCGTGACGAGGGCCACGCGCCACCCGCTCTTTACCGATTCTCCGATGGCCGAAATGGCGCGGGCCGTGTCGCCTCGATACTGCTCAGAGGGTCGAAGCGTCGAACGAACCGCAGCGTCGTCCAGATGCCCGAACGGGCCGACACCGATCCAGCGCAAGGCACGGCGTCTCGCGACGTCTGCAATGTCGTCGAGTTCGCGATAGGACGCTGATCCCACGTCGATCGGCGTGGCGTTGCCGGAGGCCGCGTTTGCCCATGATGCGGCGAGAAACTCCTCGCTTGTCCTGTGCAGTTCGATACTCCTCGCGCGCACTCGCTCAGGATCGATGAGCGCGACCGCGGTATCGGGCGGAACGGCTTCAACCAGCAGCTGCATACCCCCGCTCAACAGGGGCGTGAGTGACTCCATGCCCTCAACGGCGATCCCCTCAGCCATCTGCTCCAGAACGTCGGCGAGACCGGGAAGTTCCACCGCCAGTTTCGCTGCCTGCGCGCGCACAGTCGCCGTCAGCGGGAGCTCTCGCGTGGGAGGTGCCCACACACCGTGCGGAGCCGTCTCCAGACTGCGCTGGTCGGCGGCCTTGAACCACCGAATCTCTTCCACCGTGTCGCCCCACAGCTCGACCCGAAGGGGATGCTCCTCGACCGCGGCAAAGACGTCCACGATGCCACCGCGGACAGCGAACTCCCCGCGCCGCTCGACCAGATCGCTGCGGACGTAGCCACCCTCGACCAGCCGCTCGATGGTCGACTGCACATCGATGACGTCGCCCACCTGAAGCCGGACCGGCTCGATGTCGCCCAAGCCGAGCGCAAAGGGCTGAAGCAGGGCTCGAACAGGCGCCACCACAACTGACAGTTGCCCGGCCCCAGGGTCGTCCGGGTCGGGATGAGCCAAGCGTCTCAGAATGGCGATGCGCCGCCCCACTGTGTCGCTGCGAGGGGACAGTCGCTCATGGGGCAGCGTCTCCCAAGAAGGGAAAGCACCGAGGGTGCGCGGGTCTAACAAGGACGCGAGTTCTGCGAGCAGGTCGTCAGCCTCACGCGTGGTGGCGGTGACGGCAAGCACTGGCCGTGCCTGCCCCTCTCCCCCGGTGGCAAGTGCGGCGATGGTAAGAGTCGTGGCCACTGACGGAACGATCAGATCGCCCTCACCGGAGCCTCTCATCGCTACGGCGATCGCGGGATCGGTGGCAATAAGCGGCAACAGCCCAGCCAAAGACATCGGTACTCCCGAAGACAGTGAACCTATGAGCCCAGCACACAGTGGCGTAGGGCACACGACCAACCCGATGCCATCGACGCCGGGGCTGCCAGACTATCTGGGCCCTAGTGCTCGACCATCATGCGCTGGCCATAGCTACCGTGCGCCTCGTTCAGCCGGCCCTCTAGCGCATCGAGAACGCCCGGGTACTGCTCTTCGTCGAACTTCCGCGCGAAGTCCGCGCCACTGCTGAGTGCCCTCGGCAGGTCGTCAACAGTCAGCAACTTGGGGTGGTTAAAAGTGCTCTCGGAGAAGTCGAAGTAGCGGCGGCAGTCGTTCGCGATCACCAGTTGGCGCGAGTCAGGGTCATGATCACGCGCCCATCCAAGTGCCGTCTGCAAGTAGACCTCGTCAGGGGCAATCGACCCCGAAAGGTGCTCCGCGACTTCAGGTAGCTCGTCGGCGAAGCGCAACACTGCCTCGACGGCAGTGCACGACAGCGTGCAGAAGAATGAGCCACCACGCAGCACAAGGTCTGCACTCCAGGGCGACGACACTCGCCGACCCCATGCCAACCCGGTCGAAGTGGTGACTCGCGCCCACGGTTGGACGACGTTGAAGGCCTGCAGAGGGCGCACTAGCCGCTGCTGACGAGGCGTGAGACGCCGGATTCGTCGGTGACTGAACTCGTAGCGCGTCCGTCCGCGAGCGACACCCCACTTCGAGGCTCCCTCATCAAAGACTTCGAATGTCTGCACGAAAGCATCGACGCCAGACGACTGGAGGTCTGCGTGGATGTCTGCCATCGGACGAAGTGGAAAGTCTTGCCCAGTCAGATTGCTGAGATAGCTGAACTCGATCCCCTCCGCCCGCAACCATCGCGCCGTGGCGAACCATCGGTTGACGTGTGACATGTCGCCGTAGCCACCATCAGACAACCGCAACACGGCCCCAAGTTGAGCGAGCACCGAAGCGTCGGGGGCCGCAAAAGCTCGGTCATGGTCAACGATGACCAGGGCGTCCGGCGCCCCCCGCACCAGGGCCCCGACCAGCCGCTCGATCTGACGGGGGTTTCGATGGCTCTCAACGTGATAGACGACGGTCATGGCGTGATCTAGTTCGTTCGCAGAACGATCGTGGCCATCATGGCCGTCAGGGAGCGGTCTGATGCGGTCGCGGTCAGCCCCGCCCTGCCACCGGCGACCGTGGGCGCACCATCGTCGGTGAGCAGTGCCGACATCCGCACCGAGGTGGGGGAGGCGGGGTCGACGTAGGAGGTGGTGTCGACCCGCTCGACCTGGCCAGCTGGCGCTTCCCATGCCGTCGTGCCGGACGTCTTGTCGGACCAGTAGGACAGCACCCAGTCGCCGTTAGCCACGTTGCTGACGCCGGGCGTCGTGTGGTCGTAGCGTCGGCGAGAGGCGTCCTCGGGCGCTGTTAAGACCGGCCCAACAGAGGCCACACCCGAGTACACCCCGATGCTCACGACCGCCTTGGTCGACACCGTGTTCACGGGGTTGGCGCCGTCTGTGTACTGAACGGCTACCTTGCTGCCGGCGTCCCCAGCTGAAGCCGTCTTGGCGTACAGCACGGTGCGCGCGTCTGTGTCACTCACGTCGCCGATAACTGACCAGCCTGCGATCGGTGCCTTGTCGACGTCCAGGATCAGACCAGGATCGGCGGTGTTGAACCCCGAGACAGCCATCACGACTGTGTCACCCGCCTGAATCGAACTTGGCAAGTCCCACTTGTGAAACCGCAACTGCTTACCTTGATACGACGCGGCGTCCCGGAAGGCCACCGATGACGCTATGGGCGCCACGACAACGTTCGTCGTGATGCTGTTGGAAGAACCATCGTTGTCGGTGACGGTGAGCGTGACCGGGTAGCTGTTGCCAGCCACGAAGTTGTAGTTGGGTTTGGCGCCGGCCACGACCGTTGACCCATCGCCGAAGTCCCACGAGTACGAGACGACGGTTCCGTCAGCGTCGGTCGAGCTCGTCCCGTCGAAAGAGCACGACAGGCCCACACACGTCTGGGTGAATGCTGCGGTGGGGCTATTGTTCGGCGCTTGGACCGATGGCTGGGTCGACAAGAAGAGTCCCTTGGCTCGCCAGTCGATCGCATTGTTGACAAGGATCGATGACCCGACGAACCCAGTGCTGGAGAACTGAATCTGGCGAAGATTTCCGGCAGCGTTGACGTAGTGCAACTGATCGCCGGTCAGGAAGGCGCCGCGAATAGTGGAGGCGTCAATGGCCGTTCGGGAGGCATCCCTCAACGTGCTGGAGGAAACGTCACCGAGAGCCCTTGACTCCGGCGTGAAGGCTCGGGAGTAGAGCCCACCATCGTTGTTACTCTGGCCCTGCTTCCCGGTGCTGTCCTTACGGGTGTAGTACAGACGCCCGGTGCGGCGGTCGTAGAACATGCTCGTGACCGGCCTCGTCGTGGCCGCGAGCTCGCCAGCAAAGGTGTTGCTGTTCATCTCCACCGTCGAGAGGGGCCCAAATGTATTGCCGTCAAAAGCCTGCTGCTTCAGGGTTCCGTCGCTCCAGCCCGTGTACAGCGTGTCATTGACCATGAATGCCCCGCGCAGCTTCGACCAGTCGATTCCACCGGAAGCAAGCGGCGTCACAACCGGCGCACTCGCGCCCGTCAGGTAGCGAGAGGAGACGTCTACTCCGCCGACAGCGTCGGTGTCGAGCTGTACGACGTCACCGGGGAGCGCGCCGAGCCGGTCGCTCGGCAGTGGCAGACCGCCATCCCAGGGGAAGGCAGCCAACCGGTCGCGGCGTTCGCCTGCCCAGATCGAAGTGTCCGACCCCGCCCACAGCTCGGTGTTCGTCACGTGGAAGTCGAAGACGCCCACACCACGAGTTCGCGTCGGGTTCCACGAGAAGGGGAGGCCATTGCGGGTATCGAGGGCAGCAAGACCCTCGCGACTGATGCCCCCGGGGCCTTCCGCGTCGCCCTTGGACAGCAGGTTGTTCATCCATCGAAAGTGCCCACCGACGTAGGCGACAGGCCCGGTCACCTCAACGGCCCAGAAAGTGTCACCACCGCTGTAGTCGACCCAAGTGGGCTGCTGGCTGCCGGATCCGTAGGTCTCCCATCGACTGGCCGAATCGCAGAGCTTGGTCCCAGTGCTGCCACCGAACCCTCCGGTCGTGACGACGACGAAGAAGGAACCATCAGGTGCAATATCGACATCTCGCGTGTACGTGTCGAAGAACCCACTGCAGTCCAAGCCGCCGAACCGTGTGGTGTTCCAGCCATCCACCGTGGCCGAGGGGCCGCCAGTGTTCAGCATCGCAACCTGCATCCGTGAAGTGGCGTTGACCGCGCTGAAGTTGCCGATCGCCACGAGCCGATCCCCAGAAGGCGTCAGGTCAATCTTTCGAACCGTGGTCACCCCGGATCCACCGGCCGTACCCGTGAAGGGGAGATTGACAGCGTCGGTCAAATCGCCCGTCGAGGCGTCGAGCGTGGCCAAGCCCTTGCGCGACACGCCACCCACCGATTTGAACGAGCCGGCCACATACAGGCGATCGCCAACTAGCGCTAGGTCGAACACCTTGCTGTTGAAGGCCCCGTTTCCGAAGCTCGACACTCGAGTTCCATCAGAGAGTGACAGCCGCTGCACCCGAGCGGGACCACCGCCGTTGATATTTCGGTAGTCGCCACCCACGTAGACCGACTGGTTATCGGGAGCCACGATCAGCGCGTTGACGCCTGGCGCCTGTCCCGGCTTCTTGCTCAGCACCGGGACGAACGTTGAGCTCACTACCCCGGTGTTGGCATCAAAGCTGAAGAGCCCACTGCGAGAGAGAATCGAGGAGTTGGGCGCTGCCTCTTGAACCTGGGTGAACGTGCCACCGACGATCACCGTGTCGCCCACGCGCTTTATCGCCTGGACACGACCATCGAGAACTCGCGGAGTGTTGTTCTGCGGGTTCGCGCTGACCAGACCCTCATCAGCCGGGGCCGCTCCGGCGACCGTTGCCGGGACTACGAGGCCCGCCGAGACCGTGACGGCCACCAGTGCGACACCTAGAAATCGCCCACGTGTTCTCACTGCATCCCCCTGAAAGGCCGACCGGCTGCTTGGTCCCGACGCCGGAGCGCGTGCGGGTCGATAACCGTTGCTGCCCATTACAGAGCGTCCCGCCGGCAGACGGAAGCCTGGGGGGCAGAAAGGGAACTAACGGCCGATGGCCCGCGCTCGACAGTTACAATGACGTTACTGAGAGTAGCTATCCAGACGACCACACGGGTGAATCCGACCGACGCCGGCACATCGGCGCTGCAGTCTCCCCTTACCCTTCCGGTACCGACTCAACAAGGGGATTTACGTGGAAAACGTCAGCGGGCAGCAGGGGGGCGCCACCCTCGGTGAATACTCGGGAGCGCTGCGCAGACGATGGTGGGTGGTCGCTCTCGGGGCGTTCATCGGACTCGGTCTGGCCGCGACCTACCTCCTCATCGCACCCAAGACCTACCTCGCGACCTCCTCGGTGCAGGTCAACAGCGTCGGCGGCGAGCTGGACAACGCCGTCGAGGTGGCGCGCACGAACTCCGGCATCAATCTCGACACTGAGGCTCAGCTCGTCACCTCGCAGGCGGTGTCATCGCGGGCCAAAGTGACTCTGCAGACGCCCGAGATCGTTGGCCAGCTGGTGCAGCACGTCTCCGTGGACGTGCCGCCGAACACCAGCGTGCTGCGGATCAGCTTCAGCGCGAGTTCGCCAGAAGAAGCGCGCGATGGCGCCGCGGCCTACGCCGACGCCTACCTCGCGAACCGGCGCGACTCAGCCGATGCCTTGCTGGAGCAACAGGTGAGGGCGCTGAACAAGCAAATCGCCGAGCTTCAAGCACAGCTGGAGACCGCGTCCGACGACGAACGTCCTGGCATTCAATCCTCACTCGACACCGTCAACACGCGCCTGGCCATCCTTGATGCGGTCGCTAGCGCCAATCCTGGCAAGGTCATCAGCGATTCACTGCTCCCCCGACGCGCGACCAGTCCCAACACCGGACTCGTTCTGACCAGTGGCCTCGCCTTCGGTTTGCTGCTCGGGCTCGCGGCGCTCTACCTGCTCGAACGCCGCGACGGGCGGTGCTACGACTGGCAATCAGTCGAGCGTCAACTCGGCCTCGCCGTGTTAGCCGACATACCGGGGACAGCCGGAAGCCCAGCGCAGCTTTATGCACCCCACTCACCGGGAGCAGAAGCCTTCGGCCAGGTCCGCAACGCCGTGCTGGCCGGTCTCGGTGAGGGCCCAGCCACGCTTGTCATCGCCTCGCCCAGCACGGGGTACGGCGCTGACGTGGTGGCCGCCAATCTTGCTGTGGCACTCGCCAGAGCTGGGCACCGGACAACCCTGGTTGTCGCAGATGAGTCCTCCCTCATCGCCGACATGTTCGGAATGCCGGCAACCGATGGGCTCACCGAGGTGTTGCGTGGACGTCTGCCCCTGGCCAGGGCGACACTGTCGGTGCCTGACCAGAGGCGGCTGTCGTTGCTGACCGCGGGTCACGGCCTGAACTCGCAGATCGATGACCTCGAGGGCAGCGGTATCGAGGCCATCCTGAGTGCTGTCGCTAGCGACAGCACCTTCGTACTCATCCGCGCCCGGGCCAACACGACAGCGTCCGACGCGCAATACTTCGGGCGCCACGCTCGGGCAGCGATCCCCGTGATCGAGATCGGTCTCACGGTGCGCGACGCGGTCGAGGACGGGGTGCGGCAGTGGCGCCTGGTCGACACGCCAGTGCCCGGGGTTGTCACCGTTCCGGCGTTCGATGCACCTGATCCTGCTGCGCCGCGTGCGGTCGCTACCTCGAGCGTGAACTCCAGCGGCACCACCCAAGAGGGGGCGACTCCGAAGCGAGATGTGACGCCGAAGGGTCCCCCTGAAGCGAACGCACCACTGGGCAAAGCCTCGCCCTCGCGCTGACCATGTCCTCACCTTCAGCCCGAGCTGCTCCCGACTGGTCGCCGACCCCAGTCACTTCGATCGGTAGGTCGAAGCAGTCTCGGTGGGCACCCGCGCACTGGCCAGCCGGATGGCCGCTCATGGCTGCCCTCGTCGGCTACCCCCTTTGGTGGGCACTGGGTCTCGGCGCACTGGTGTTCCCACTCGCTGCCATCCCGATGGCGTGGCAGCTGAGGCAACGCGCACACATTGCGGTGCCGCCGTGGTTCGGTCTCTGGCTACTCTTCGTCGGCTGGTCGCTTCTGGGGCTCGTGGTCCTAGGAATCAACGCCCCAGACACCCTGCCAACGACGTTCGCGCAAGGTCTGGACGCCTACGTCTTGCGCAGCATGCAGTACCTGGGTGCCACGGTCGTCCTGCTCTATGTGGGCAACTTGACCGAGGCTGAGGTTCCCCGTCTTCGCATCATCGGCTGGCTCGGCACCCTTTTCATGGTCACACTGGTCGGAGGGTTCGTCGGTCTGGCCGTCCCGTCGCTGGCGTGGAAGTCTCCGGTCGAGATGCTGCTACCCGGCCCACTTGCTGCTCGGCGAGGCATCGTGTCGATGGTGCACCCCCAGGTGGCTCAGATCCAGGACGTGATCGGCACCGGCGATGCCCGCCCGAACGCCCCGTTCGAGTTCACCAACGCGTGGGGTAACAACCTGTCGATCCTCATCATCTGGTTCGTGATCGGGTGGATCATCTATGGAACGGCCCGTCGCAGACTGTGGGGCCTGGTCGCACTCGCCGCTGCAGTAGTCCCCATCATCTATTCGTTGAACCGCGGCCTTTGGCTGGGCTTGACTCTCGCGATCTGCTACGCCGTGTTCCGGTTGGCACTCGCGGGCCGCCCCTGGCTCATCGGGGGGCTGCTCGGCGTCGCCGCGATCGGTCTGGTCGTCATGGCCGTGTCGCCGCTCGGCGGGGTGATCACGAGCCGGGCCGATTCGGGGAACAGCAATCAAGTGCGAAGTTCGCTGGCGCAAGCCTCGATCGACGGTGGGTTCCAGTCGCCGCTGATCGGCTACGGAGGTACCCGCGAAACCGTAGGCAGCGACGACTCGATCGCAATCGGGGCGACGCCTGAGTGCCCTCGTTGCGGCAACCGCACCATCGGAAGCACCGGACACGCCTGGAACGTGCTCTATTCGCACGGAGTCGTTGGTCTTGCTGCTTTCATAGCATTCTTCCTAGGCATCTTGTGGCGTTATCGCCACGACGTGACGCCTATCGGGCTCGCCGCCCACACGATCGTTCTCGTTCAGATGCTCTACATATTTGTGTATGTCGGGATCAGTTCGACGCTATCTTTGCTGCTGATCTCTGTCGCTCTACTCTGGCGAAACGACCGCGATCGCCGCGACGGATATCCCGATCCAGAAGTGCCCTCATTGACAGACATTGGCTTCCGTCCACTGACGCCGCGTTGGGGTGCACCATGACACCTCAAGTTGGCGCCATTGCCGCGCTTTGGCCTTCCGACAGCCCCGCCGCCGATAGCACCGTCCGCCGGTTTCTCGCCTTCCCCTCGCAGCATGATCCGCGCCTGCTGATCCCGACTCGTCCCCACCGTGCATCAGTCATCGCACTGAGGGCGCTGCGCGACAAGTCGACGCTCACTGCACGCGCCAAGACCGAGCTGGCCAGGGCCGCAATCGCTGTCACCCGACGAGCCGTCGAACTGCCAGACCCGGACATCCTCGGCACCGTTCTCAGCCACCTGCGCGAGGACGACTACACGTACGGCGTCCACTTCGGTCCGCCGCGGGCCAATCGCAAGCCGGTCATTGCGATTGTGACGACCGGCGGAAACCTCACAGCTTTCGCCAAATGTGGGGTCGACGAACTCACCGACCGACTCGTTCGCCGAGAAGCCCAGGCGCTCGGCCTCCTCAATGGGCTTACTTCAATCACCGTGCCGGTACACCTAGGGTCTGGCGACTTTGACGGACACGCCTACCTTGTTCAGTCGCCGGTGCCAGCCTCAAGCGTGGGCCAGGCCAAGAGTTCAGCCGTCGTCGCCGCTCAAGTTGAAGTGGCCGGTGTGGGCCGCGAGTCCGTCGACGTCGCAGTCGCTCTCCACGCGACGGCTCGTCTGTGGGACGGGCGCGTGGCCAGCTCGCCCAACTCATCGGCGAAGGCACAGCTCCGAGCACTCGCCGACGAGTGGGCACGAGCGGCCCGAGGCGCAGACTTGCTGTGGGGGTCATGGCATGGCGACTGGCGCGCCACCAATATGGCCGTCAACGGGTCGATGTGCTCGGTCTGGGACTGGGAACGCTTCGCTACTGGCGTCCCGGCGGGCTACGACGCTCTGCACCTCTTTCTGACATCACAGGTCTCGTCCACCATTGAGGGGTTACCTGCACAGCTCTATGCGAATGCCGACCGTCTTCTTCAGCCGTTTGGTGTTCATCCCGGAGCGACCGCCGAGTTGGTAGCAACCGGCTATCTCCTTGAACTTGCCGGTCGCTATCTCGACGACGACCAAACCCGGGCCGGTGCAAGGCTCGGCCAGGTGGAAGAGTGGCTGCTCCCCCATCTTGTACGCGTGGCTTCTCAGCGGACGTCACGATCCCAAGGACGTGACGTGAACGAGTCATGAGCGGCGCCGTCAAAGGGGCAGGGCTTCAGGTGGCCCTAGCCGCAGCTGACCAGTGGGGAAGATACACGGCAGCGAGAAGAGTTCTGCCAGACATGCTCATCGTCGGCGGCCAAAGGTGTGGAACGACAACGCTGTTCAAGGCGCTTTCACACCACCGCACCTTCGTTGGTCCAACCCTCCGCAAGGGAGTTCACTACTTCGACCTGAATGCCGACGAGCCGCTCGACTGGTATCGATCACATTTCCCGACTCGCCAGACGGTAGATCAACGTCGCGCCTCTGAAACCGATCGTGTCGTCGTCGGCGAATCAAGCCCCTACTATCTCTGGCACCCGGTGGCCGCAGAGCGAATCGCCCGTGCTCTGCCTGGTGTCCACGTAATCGCCCTGCTGCGCGATCCCGTCGAGCGGGCCTACTCGGCC
>JBDTTS010000009.1:0-19812 GCA_039930525.1 Actinomycetes bacterium
CAGGAAAGTCCGTCGAGGGCGCCACCTGGGAGGGCCGCGACGCCACCGAGCGCGAAATCAAGGCGTCCTTCAAGCGCTACGTGCCGTAAGGCCAGCAGCTCGACCCGGCGCGCCGGATTCAGTGACGCACAAGGAAGGCGCAGGACTCAACGAACTCCTCGATCTCGAGCCGCCATTCGTAGCGACCACTGCCCAACGGCATCGGCCCGAAGCTGACGACGAGAGGGGCGTCGAGCGGGGTGCCCTCTGGGAGCCCGGCCGGCCGGCCGACCTCGAGCTCACCGGTCACCTCGACCGGCAGATCGTCAGAGGTGTGCACCGCCCGACCGTCGGCATCCACCAGGGCGAGTCGCCACTCATGACCCACGTTGGTGCGGTCCCACGGGACCTCAACCTTGATGGCGACCGCCATGGGCGCGGTCGGCGACCCAGTGGTCGACCACCCCCCGCCGAGGATATAGAGCTTGCCGCCCACTTGCTGAGCAGCGTCGGCGAGCAGCATGGTGATCTTCACAGGACACATTGTGCCGTGCCCCGGCCCCCTGCTCGACATCTCACATCGTGAGACACCTGATCACCAGATGGACAGAGGCGTCGATCGACCCCTACCCTCAGGTCATGAACACCGCCGCGACCCCCGTGCCGATCAGCGCACGAATGTGTTGTCGCGACATGCCCTGCATGGTCTGACGGACCCGGGTTCTAACCGCCGTCTCCTGGCTGCGCACCACGCGCTGGCCGCCCCGGGTTCGTGCCGAGCACGACTGCCTTCCGTCCCGTCCGTCCAGTCACGCACGATTCCATGAGGAGTTCCATGAGCAACGACCCGACCGCCTGGTCCTTTGAGACCAAGCAGATCCACGCTGGCCAAACCCCCGACTCTGAGACCGGGGCACGTGCCCTGCCGATCTACCAGACCACCTCGTACGTCTTCCGCGACACCGACCACGCTGCTGCGCTGTTCGGGCTCGCCGAGCCGGGAAACATCTACACCAGGATCATGAACCCGACCCAGGACGCGGTGGAACAACGCCTTGCCGCTCTTGACGGTGGAGTGGGCGCGCTGCTCGTTTCCAGCGGGCAAGCCGCAGAGACCCTGGCCATCTTGAACCTCGCTCAGGCTGGCGACCACATCGTGTCGTCAGCATCGCTGTATGGCGGCACCTACAACTTGTTCCACTACACCCTGCCGAAGCTCGGCATCGAGGTGAGTTTCGTCGACAACCCCGACGACGTCGACGCCTGGCGTTCTGCGGCCAAGCCCAACACCAAGGCCTTCTTCGGTGAGTCGATAGCGAACCCGAAGACCGATATCCTCGACATCGAGACCATCGCCACAGTTGCGCACGAGATCGGCGTACCGCTGATCGTCGACAACACCGTGGCCACGCCCTACCTCATCCAACCGCTGAAGCACGGTGCCGACATCGTCGTGTATTCGGCGACCAAGTATCTCGGTGGTCATGGAACAGCCGTCGCCGGCGTCATCGTCGACGGGGGCACGTTCGACTGGGCCGCCAATGCCGAACGCTTCCCAGGGTTCAACGAACCAGACCCGAGTTATCACGGGCTCGTGTATGCCGAGGCGCTCGGCGACATCGCGTACATCATCAAGGCCCGCATCCAGCTGCTGCGCGACCTCGGCCCCGCGGTGGCCCCATTCAACGCGTTCCTGGTGGCCCAGGGCCTTGAAACGCTCAGTCTGCGTCTCGAACGACATGTGCAGAACGCCACGGCAATCGCCACCTGGCTTGAGAGCAACGATCAAGTCGACTCCGTCAACTACGCCGGGCTCCCCAGCTCACCCTGGTACGCACGGGGTAAGAAGTACGCACCGAACGGAACCGGCGCAGTTCTCTCGTTCGAGATCGCTGGTGGCTTGCCTGCCGGTAAGCGCTTCGTCGACTCGCTCGAGCTCTTCAGCCATGTCGCCAACATCGGAGACGTGCGCTCGCTGGTGATCCACCCCGCCTCAACGACGCACTCACAACTGACGCCAGACGAGCAGGCCGCGTCCGGCGTCACGCCGGGCCTGGTGCGCCTCGCGGTCGGCCTCGAGGGTCTGCCCGACCTGATCGCCGACCTCGAAGCCGGCTTCCGCGCAGCCAAAGACGCCTGACGCACCATGGTGCTCGATACCGAAACGCTCCCTCCCGCCAGCGCCGCTTGGCGGGAGGGAGATCCGCGCGGGCAGCGCCAGTTCGCTGATGTGGGCGCCCTTCGCCTCGAACTGGGTGGCTCGCTACCGCTGGTGCGTGTTGCGTACGAGACCTACGGACGACTGAACCCTGACGGCTCGAATGCAGTGCTCGTCCTGCACGCGTTGACAGGAGACTCGCACCTGTCTGGGCCGGCTGGCCAGGGGCACCCAACGCCGGGTTGGTGGGAGCCGCTCTTGTCAGCCGGCGGACCACTCGACCCTGCTGAGTGGTTCGTCGTGGCGCCAAACGTTCTAGGTGGGTGCCAGGGCACCACCGGACCTACCTCGTCGGCACCCGACGGTCGACCCTGGGGATCGCGCTTCCCGCGCATCACGGTCCGCGATCAAGTGGTGGTCGAGCGGCGCCTGACCGCAGCCCTCGGTGTTGATGCCTGGGCAGCGGTGATCGGTGGCTCGATGGGTGGCATGCGATCGTTGGAGTGGGCGATCACATACCCCGATGCATTACGCGCCGCCTTGGTTGTTGCAGTGGGGGCAGCAGCCAGCGCCGACCAGATCGGCACCCAGACCGCCCAGATCGCGGCCATCACCGCCGACCCGAAGTGGCGAGGTGGCGACTACCACGACGCCGCAGCCGGTGACGGTCCGTACGTTGGCATGGGAGTGGCCCGTCGCTTTGCCCATTTGACCTACCGCACTGAGGTCGAGCTCGACGTGCGCTTCGGTACCAGGGCTCAAGATGGCGAGGACCCCCTCACCGAGGGTCGCTTCGCTGTGCAGAGTTACCTCGACCACCACGCCGACAAGCTTGCGCGACGCTTCGACGCAGGAACCTACGTAGCCCTTACCGATGCCATGAGCACGCATGACGTCGGACGCGGACGCGGCGGTGTGTCAACAGCTCTGGCCAGCATCAGGGTGCCCGTGGTCATCGGGGGCATCGACAGCGACCGCCTCTACCCCCTGCGCATGCAAGAGGAGCTGGCAAAACTGATTCCGACTGCCGAACAGTTGGACGTCATCACCTCGCCGTATGGGCACGACGGATTTCTGCTGGAGATGGCAGCAGTCAGCGCCCTGGTTAAGCGCACCCTCACTCGTTCTGAGAAGGCCGACCGGAACAGCAACCGGCTCGCCGGCTAGAGACCGCTATCGCACGGCGTCTGCGATCGCCCTGATGTGTCGGACGTCGGTCCCGCAGCAGCCGCCGAGGATCGTGACCGAAGGTGCGAGTTCATGCACCTGTCGCATGAGCAAACCAAACTCCTCGATGTCGCCAGGGTCGAGAGGCTGTCCGGCCGGCGGCTCGACAAGACCCGACGGCGATGAGTTGGCACGGAGTCCACGGAGGCGATCGCGCCACTGCCCACCCTCAGACAACATCCGCGTGATGTGCTGCGGGTGCGTGCAGTTCAGCATGTAGTACGCCGGAGGCGCTACTGCCTCAACGTCGATGCGTTCGATGGCACCGGCCACCGATGATCCGTCCGGCAGGTCCCCCTGCTCATCGGTCGTGAACGAGATCACCGACGGCACCTGTGCCTCGGCCGACGCGTTCACAATCCCTAGGCCTTCAGCGACGTAGTCGATCGTAAATGCGGAGATCACATCGACCCCACTCGCCGTGAGCACACCGACCTGCCAGGAGTGATATTCAGCGGCTTGGTCGGCCGTCATCACCGCCTCTGCGTCGTAGCCATCGTGACGTGGCCCGAGGGTGCCGCTGATGACGAAAGACATACCCGCGCCGGCGGTGTCTCGCAGGTTCAGCAACAAGTCGACAGCCTGCTCGTTGAGGACGGCAAGCTGCGAGAGGTCGTACCCCAGTCGTGCTCCCCAATCGGGACTGGCTCGCCACGTCGGCGTCTCGAACACCACGCCCAGCCCGCGTTCCCTGGCAACGTCGAGGTGCTCGCGGAAGTACTGCTGCAAGGTGGCTCTTCCCTCGGCTGTCTCGAGCAGCGGAAAGGGGGCGAAGTCAGGTAGATCGAGCCCGTGGTTGTAGATCAGATCAGTCTCGATCCCGCTGTCGGTAAGAAATACTTCGCCACTCATCGCGGAAAGTCCGGCCCGCGGCTGCACCATGTCGCCACCTCCATCGCTCTAGACTCCATTGCCGAACACCAGAAACCTACCGAGGATGCGTAGTTGCGTACCCACGGAGTCCAACGGGGAGTGGCCGTGCGCGGACGACTGGCGGTTGCACTTGTCGCCGCTCTCACGCTCGCAGCGTGCGCGGCACCCGCGCCAGTCGGAAACGGCACACTAGAGCGAGTCAGGAAGACCGACACAAAAGAGCCGAATTCCTCCGACCCCGCGACCGAGTCTGGTGTGCAGCGGCTCGCCAGGGGGCCAGTGAGTACTGGTTGGCGAGTCTCACGCATCGTCGATGGCGACACCGTCGACGTCACCCGTGGCGGACGCAATGTGACGCTGCGACTCATCGGAATCGACACTCCTGAAACCGTGCATCCAACAGAACCCATCGAGTGTTTTGGTCCGGAAGCCACTCTGTTCGCCGAGCGACGCCTGCTCGGCGAGTCGGTCGCCCTTGAATTCGATCGCTCCCAAGGCCGCCTCGACTACTACGGACGCACCCTTGCTTACCTCTGGACCACCCGCGGCAAACCCCGCCAGTTCAACCTCGACACGGTTCGCCGCGGCTACGCGCTCGAGTACACCTACGATGACCCATACCTTTGGCAACGCGAGTTCCAGCGCTCCGAGTCGCTAGCCCGCTCTGCAGGTCTGGGGGTATGGGGCTGCGCCGATCCTGGCAGCTAACCCTTATGGCTTCGAGGATCACACCTCGGCGCCAGTCAGCTCCACAACACGTCAGGCACAGGGGACAATGGCCTTGTGATCGATGTCCACAACCACCTCGGCCGTTGGCTCTCTGACGATGGCGACTGGCTGGTACCTGACGTCGACGAGTTCGTCGAGATGCTTGACAGCGTGGGGGTCGAGACGATCATTAATCTGGACGGCCGGTGGGGCGACGAGCTGGTCGCGAATATTGCTCGGTACGACACCGCATGCCCTGGGCGCATCCTGACGTTCTGCCATGTCGACTGGAGCGTGCTTGCTCACGACGTCGATGCGACATCGTCGGTCAGACAGATGACACAGCAACTCGAGGATTCGGTGCGAGCTGGGGCTCGCGGCGTCAAGGTCTGGAAGGATCTTGGACTCACAGTGCGCGACTCCTCCGGCGCTCTCGTGATGCCCGACGACCCACGGGTGGTCGCCGTTCTGCGCTCCGCCGGCGACCTTGGCCTTCCGGTGCTGGTCCACACCGCCGACCCGGTCGCCTTCTTTGAGCCGCTCATCCCTTCGAATGAGCGATGGGATGAGCTGCAGGCGCACCCGAAGTGGTGGTTCGGTCGGCCCGGGCTGCCGACCTTTGCCGAGTTGTTCAAGCGCCTCGGTCGGTTGGTAGCGCTCTGCCCTGACACGACGTTCATCGGCGCCCACGTCGGCTGTTGGGCAGAAGACCCGGCTGCCGTCGGACGCATGCTCGCCGACCTGCCGAACTGGAATGTCGACATCGCCGGTCGCCTCGGAGAGCTGGGTCGCAGACCACGAGAGTTCTCGGCCCTCGTCCAGGGTTATCCCGATCGCGTGCTCTTCGGTACCGACTGCTTTCCGCCGGGGCCTGCGGACTACGACCGACACAGGCGTTTCCTCGAGACCCACGACCTGGGTTTCGCCTACCACGGTGAGTCGTCGCCTCCCCAGGGAAACTGGACGATCGACGCAGCCGGCATCGACGTTCGCCTGCTGCCTGGCCTCTATCGAGACAATGCCCGTCGCCTCCTTCATCTCACTGATTGACTGTTCAGTTAGTTTTCGCCAGGCTTGGCGCATGACAGACGCTCCGATCCGCTCCGTCCTGTACGACGTCCAAGACCGACAGGGGGGCACCTTCGACGACTTCGGCGGCTGGATGTGGACCCTCGACTTCGGCGATGTCGCCGGGGAGTACGAGGCGTTGAGATCGGGCGCCGGCATGTGGGATGTATACGCGCTCAACAAGTGGCTCGTGACCGGACCAGACGCGGTCTCTGCCCTGCAGCGCGGCTTCACGAACAACCTCTCGACTCAGCAAGTAGGCCAGGTGCGCTACGGAGCTTTCGTCGACGCTAACGGTGTCTTGCACGACGAAGGCACCATCTACCGCCGATCGGACGGCTCGTACTACGCGTTCACCAACACCGATAGCTTCGACGCGTACCTTCGCGGGCACTCACCGGATGCCGACGTCACCCTGTCCAACTTGCTCCACGAGATGCCACTGGTATCAGTGCAGGGCCCGCGTTCTCGCGAGATTCTGCAATCACTCAGTGACTTCGACTTCGCCACCTTGCCCTACTTCCGCTTCACCGAGCCGGTCACGGTCGCCGGCATCGAGGTTTTCATATCGCGTACCGGGTTTTCCGGCGAACTCGGGTATGAACTGATCCCCGCACGCAATGACGCAGAGCGGCTGTGGCTGGCCTTGGCCGAGGCGGGCGTCCGCCCCGTTGGGTTCAACGCCATTGACATCGCACGTATCGAAGCCGGGCTGATCGTCTTCGAGTACGAGTACGAGCCAGGACAGCTGACGCCGTTCGACCTAGGCATGGATCGAATGGTCAGCTTTTCCCCCGAAGCCGACTACCTCGGACGCGCTGCGTTGCAGGAGATTGCCGAGTCACCACCTCGGCGACTGAAGACCCTCAGGCTTGAGGCCGGTGAGCTGCCCGACGCGGGCTCGGCCATCAGCAAGGACGGTCTGGTGATTGGCACACTGACCAGCCCAACGATCAGCCCGCGGTTTGGTCCGATCGCTCTGGCCATCATCGATTCCGCGGCCGCCGCGAACGACACCGTCGTGCAGGTCGCTGGTTCGACGGCAACAGTTGCCGAGTTGTCGATCTTCGACCCCACCAAAGCTAAGCCTCGCGCCTGATTTCTCGACGACGACGCACCGTCATCCATATCCCAGCGACGCCAGCTCCCATCGTCCCGAGCACCTCATCAAACAAAGTGTCTTCGTAGGCGGTGGCTAGCTCAGTTCCGTGTCGAATGAAGGCGTACCACTCGCCGAGCTCCCACGTGATCGCCAGGATTGCCCCGATGCCCACCGTGAGCCAACCGAGCGCCCAAGGCGGAAGCTCTGTTGTACGGGACAGAATCAGTCCGGCTCCGGCCGCCAGCAGAAACCAGTTGACGAAGTGGTTGGCGTCGTCCCACCAGACCACCGCGTCGTAGAGGTCGAGCGTGTTCCCCGTGACATCGATCAGGAACGGCGCCCAGACGAACGCGTAGGCGGCCCACGGGGTCAGAGGCCTCGGGCTTTGGCGCTTCGCCCACCACCAATAGATGCCTGGAACGATCAGCATCATGAGCGGGTACGCAATCAAACGTGCCCCGAAGGCCTTGCCCTCGAACTGATCCAGCCCAGGCACGAACGCGGCGACCGCCAACTGCGCCACGGTGAGTCCGAATATTGTCAAGGCAATTGCCCGATCACGGGCGGCGCTGTTCACGCGGATCAGCGTAGGGGCTCCCGCCGCTTCTGGTTAGGATCGCGGAGCGAAGAGAGGTGGTGCCGTCAATGACCGACGTATTGAGCCAGCGTGACTTTCTCAAAGAGATCGACTTCACCCGCGATGAGTTACAGCACCTGATCGACCTGGCCGCACAGCTGAAGTCGGCCAAAGTGGCCGGTACCGAGCAACGACAGCTCGTCGGGCGATCGATCGCCTTGATCTTCGAGAAGTCCTCGACGCGCACTCGGTGCGCTTTCGAGGTTGCGGCCCATGACCAGGGTGGCCATGTCACGTACCTCGATCCTTCGTCGTCGCAGATCGGGCACAAAGAGTCCGCAGCCGACACGGGTCGCGTGCTCTCGCGGATGTTCGACGCGATCGAGTTTCGCGGAAAGGCACAGGCAACCGTTGAAGAACTCGCCGAGTTCTCAGACGTCCCCGTGTACAACGGGCTGACCGATGAATGGCACCCGACGCAGATGCTGGCCGACTTCCTCACTATGGAGGAGCACGCCTCGACCAAGACCACCAAACCGAGCTACTGCTTCGTCGGAGACGGCCGGTTCAACATGGGTCGCTCCCTGCTCGTGATGGGGGCGATCATGGGCTCAGATGTTCGCATCTGCGCCCCGAAGGCGCTGTGGCCAGATGCTGACGTCCAGGAGATCGCGAACACCCGCGCCGAGCAGTCTGGGGCCACGCTCACCTTGACCGAAGATCTCGACGAGGGTCTGCGCGGAGTGGAGTATGTGCACACCGACGTATGGGTGTCGATGGGTGAGCCCAAAGAAGTGTGGGCATCCCGCGTCCAGGAGCTGATGCCCTATCAGGTGAACGCATCCGCGCTGGCCAAGACCGGCAACCCCAACGCAAAGTTCATGCACTGCCTTCCGGCCTTTCACGATGAGCGCACCACCGTCGGCCGCGAGGTATCCGAGCTCACCGGCGTGACCGCGGGGCTCGAGGTATCCGATGAGGTGTTCGCTTCACCGGCGAACATCGCCTTCGATCAAGCCGAGAACCGGCTGCACACCATCAAGGCGCTGATGGTGGCCACCATCGGTCGGTGACCGATCACGGGTCCACCAGGCGGCCAGAGTGAGATTCGGTAACCAGCAGAGCCAGGCTATAGCTGCGTAGGCAACGGCGAACGAACCCGGAGCAAGCCCAACTGCGTCCAAACCGGCAAACCCGCCGAGCAAGAGCCGAAGCGTGACCGCGGCGAACGACAACGAGAAACTCAATATCATCCAACGCCGGTGCTCGTAGTAGTTGCCACGTCGAACGGCCACGACGGCCTGAACGGTTGTGCCCGCCCACAGCAGACCAAGAGTGGCAAAGCCCAGAGTCGACACCACACCGCCGTACGCGGTGGGAGCCAAAAGCAATCCCCCGAGTGCACCTGCTCCGACGCCGACGACATATCCGCGTCCCATTACTCGATGCAGCCGAGGCAAGCGCGTACGGATCGCCGTCACAAACTGCCACGGGCCGAGCAGTAACGCCAGCATGCCGCCGACGATATGCAACCCGAGGATCGCCTCACGTTGCACGTAGACGCTGCGCTGTTCCTCGAAGTAGTTACTCGGCTCGAACTGCAAATAGCGAGAGGACACCAAGACGACAAGGGCCGAGAGGCAGGTCATCACAAGCCAAGAGGTGCGTCGAAGGATCATCCGACAACGTTCGGGCACGCCCAGAAGATCCACATCGGGGACGCACCCTGAGGTACTCCCTGGCAGACCCTTGAGTCGGGTCAGGGTCAGGCGCGAACGACATCACTGGGTGCCGCCACGACGAAGACCCCACGTCGCTCGCCATGCGCGGCCCAACCGAGAAGTTCGACGTCAGCCCCGGGGCGTCCAATCAGTTGAAGCCCCATGTGCAGTCCGGACGCGTTGGTGCCGGCCGGGACGGACATCGCCGGCAGACCAGCCAGGGTTGCGAGTGTGGTGACCTCCATCCACCGGTGGTAGGTGTCCATTGCCGTGCCGGCTATTGCAGTAGGCCAGTGAAGCGAAGAAGGAAACGGCCAGCACTGGGCAGTGGGCAGCGCGATCAGGTCGAAGTCTTCGAGCGCTGAGACCAGGGATTGGCGGACACCCTCTCGAACAAGCCTTGCACTGTCGAGCTGACCTGCCGACAACGCCCGATAGCCCGCCAGCTCCCACTGCGCTTCGGGTTTCATCGTGGCGATCTCGCTCTCATCGAACTCCGCCGCGATCCAGCCACCTACCTCGTGATGCCGAATCGACAGCCAGGTCGGCCACAGCTGATCGGTGTCCGTGAAAGCCCCCGCACCGGTGAGTGCCACCACCGAGGTGGCTGCGGACCACCGCCCGAGCATCTCGATACAGACGTCGAGCACACCGTTCTCGAACGGCAGGTAGCCACGAAGATCACCGAGCCACCCGATTCGTGGACTGGCCGTTGCGGGAGGAATCGTCAGGGGCCCTACCTTGCCTGACCCCACCATCGTCGCCAGCAAGGCATGGAGATCGTCGACCGTCCGGGCAATAGGCCCATCAACCCCGCTCCTCGGAGCGGCCGGGTCGTCGCCGATCGATGGCACGAGGCCCGCACTGGGCCGCAGCCCTAGGACCCCGTTCCAACCTGGCGGATTGCGCAGGGAACCCATGAAGTCACTGCCGTCGGCGACCGGAACCATCCCGGTAGCCACTGCTACGGCCGCTCCCCCGCTGCTGCCACCGGCGCTTCGGAACGGATCGACGACGTTGCCCGTCGTCGGACCGATTCGGTTGTACGTGTGCGAACCGAGGCCGAACTCGGGCGTATTCGTCTTGCCGACGAAGACCGCACCGGCGTCTCGCAGGCGCGAGACGAAAACGTCGTCTGTCTCAGCAACTGGAGCAACAGTCGCTGGCCGAAACCCGAGCGTGGTCCGAAGCCCGCGCACGTTCGACAAATCCTTGACGGCGTGGGGCAAGCCATGCATCCAGCCGCGTCTGAACCCTCGTTGCTGCTCGTCGTCGCGCTCGACTGCCTCGGTGATCACTTCGGAAGGCGAGCGACGACTGCTGAACGCGTGGAAGGTTGGGTCAAGACCATCGATGCGGGCGCAGAATGCTGACGACACCTCGACACACGTCAGCTCGTGTCGCTCCATCGCCCTGCTGAGTTCGAGCGCCGAGCGGTCAAAGATCGGCGTCATCGGCCGAGGTCGATCATTTGGTCGCGCAGCAGGCTCTTCTGCACCTTGCCCATGACGTTGCGCGGAAGACTCGGCACCACCACGATCCGCTTCGGCGTCTTGTATCCAGCCAGGTGCCGACGCGCCACACCCCGCAGCTCATCTCCGTCAAGCGGTGCGTCGGATTCACCGACGACAACGCCGACAACGACCTCGCCAAGGTCGTCGTCCGGTAGGCCGATGACGGCCGATTCCCGGACCCCTGGCAACGAGTCGAGTACTAGTTCGACCTCCTTCGGGTAGACGTTGAGTCCTCCGGTAATCACCACGTCTTTCGAGCGGCCGACTAACTCGAGATAACCATCGTCGTCGAATTGCCCGACGTCACCCGTGCGAAACCACCCGTCAACCGTGAAGGACTCAGGCTGCAGATCTGGACGCCGCCAGTAACCGGCGAAGACGTTTGGGCCCCGAACCTCAACCTGGCCCACCCGCCCCTCAGGCAGCAGCTGATCATCGTCGTCTACAACGCGAATCGAGACGTCTGGAAGCGGCGGGCCCACCGTGCCCGCGCGTCGAGGGCCTTCGAGGGGATTGGACGCCAGCATCGACGTCTCGGTCATGCCATATCGCTCAAGGATCTCGGCCCCCGTTCTCGAGGTGAAATCGGCATGCACTGCTGCCGTCATCGGTGCTGACCCCGAGATGAAGAGCCGCACGCCCTCGCAATGAACAGCGCCGAACCTCTCATCAGCCAAGAGCCGCGTGTAGTGCGTCGGCACTCCCATCATGACCGAACACGAGGGCAGGGCCTGCAGCACGGGATCGACCTCGAACCGAGGGAGCAGCACCATCGACGACCCACTCGCGAGCACGCAGTGCGTCGCGACGAAGAGGCCGTGGGTATGGAACAGCGGCAGAATATGCAGGAGTACGTCTGAGGATGCAAAGCCCCAGACGTCGACGAGAGTCCTGGCATTGGCGACCAAGTTGGCATGACTCAGCAGAGCCCCCTTGGGGCGCCCGGTCGTTCCAGACGTGTACAGCAACGCCGCCCCGTCCGCAGCGGCAATCTGAGGCAATCTGGTGTCGGCAGCCCAGGGAAGCCCCCAGAGCGAACCTGTGCCGTCACTGGCGATGGAGAGGCTCTGCCAAGGTCCAGGCAGCATCCCTCGGTCGATGGAGCGGATCACCATCACCGGCTCGGCGTCATCGAGCAAGGCGCGTGCTTCTTGGTCGGAGTAGTCGGAGTTGATCGGCACTTGGATGGCGCCGCAGCGCAGCAGTGCCAGATGCACAATGATCGTGCTCGGCGATTTCTCGACCTGATAGGCAACACGCTCACCCACACGGACTCCCGCGGCAACAAGGGCAAGCGCCAACCGCGTCGACTGCTCCTTGAGCGCGCCGTACGAGAGAACAGCACCCGAAAGGTCGACGACGGCCGGGGATCGCTCGTCTCCGGCATCAAACAGATTCGGCAGTGTGCCGTTCACGAGCCTTCGACGCCCACCGCGTATACGTCGATCACGATGCGCCGCTCGTCAACCTCTTGCCCCATGCCGACGAAGACCGTCTCGCGCAACCACGCATGCCGACCGTCGCCGACGACGAACACCGGGGTCGTGACGAAGTAGGTACTGCCATCGGCCCGTTCACGCCAGCGGCCGACATTGTCGACCTCGATGACTTCTTCGTCGTCGGCACGAATCAGATAGTGCGCATGGATGTTCATGCCACCATCAGCCCTCTCCAAAGCCCAGTCTCCACCGCCATCGATGATGGTCGCATCGAGGCGACTACCCGACACCGAACCACCCATGATCGGAATGAACGTTCTGCGCCCGAGATCAGAGCCGGACAAGATGATCGGTTCGCGAAGCAGGACATCAAGGGTAAAGACCTTGTTCTTCACGGGCGGTACAGGCGGTGAAGGGTGCGCAGAGCTCATGACACCTCGAAGATGTCGAACTCGACGGCGCCATCAACTTTGCGTCCCTCAGCGACGTAGACGGTCGTTGATGTGGCGTCGACAGTGTCACCTTCAACCAGCAACGAAGTACGAAACCCGCCGTTGACGCTCGCCGCAGGACGCACCCCCCGTGCCACGAAGCACACCGTGCGCCCATCGCTGAGCATGACCGGGTAGCGCGCCGCCAGAGTAGTCGTCCCGTCGGTATGCACTTCCTGCCAGTCAGCACCGCCGGCCTGAACCACGCCGTCCCACGCACCGGTCACGCGGCCGCCGGATACTGGGACGATTCGGCGCTCGCCCTGTGGGCCTCGGCCCACGCTCAACGGCTTCCCCACCTCGACGATGGCGTTGCCGACCCACCGAAGAACCGGGGGTTCAATCTCGGTCAACTGACGCTCCACGACGCTCGTTTGTTGAGTTCGTCGGGGTGAAACCCAGCTACCCGCTTGTACCCTGCGGCAGCCGCTTCTAGTTCACCGACGGCAAACACCTCAGCTATGTCTTCGAATCCCTCCGGGGCCCTTTCGTATGCCATCTGCATCACGACCTCAGGCCCCATCGAGCGGTTCGCCTGTTGCAAAGCCCACGTGGGCGGTAGTCGCAGCTCGACGTAACAGCGCAGTGCCTCATCGGTGGACAAGGTGGCGAGGCAGTGAGCGAGAACCCGTGCATCAAGAATCGCTTGCGACGACCCGTTCGATCCGATGGGGTACGTGGCGTGGGCAGCATCACCGAGCAGCGTGACGCGCCCCGCCGTCCAGTCGTCCAACGGCGAGCGGTCCACCATCGGGTACTCGAAGACGGCGGACGCTGAAGCGATCAGACTCGGCACATCGAGCCACGGGAACTGCCAGTCGTCGAAGTGGGCAGCAAAGACGTCGGTGTCGACCCTGCGGTTCCAGTCTTCGCGAGCGAAGTGCTCATCGGGGGCGCGTCGCTCGGCGATCCAGTTGATCAGTTGTCGGCCGTCGTTCACCTCACCGATCGGATAGGCAACGAACTTCACCTCGCGATGACCGGCCATGATCATGCTTCGACCGGTGAGGAAAGGCGCGGCGTACGACGTACCGCGCCACAGGACAGCGCCGTTCCACACCGGGGGTCCCTCTTCCGGGTGCCACTGGGAACGAACTGTCGAGTGAATACCGTCGGCAGCGATGACGACGTCGGCCCGCGTTTGCTGTGAATCAGCTGCACCCCAGGTGACCGTGGCACCGTCCACATCGCTGATCACTGAGCGGACACGAGCTCCACAGGTTACCGCGTCGGCACCGAGCCTTTGCCGCACAGCTTGAAGCAGCATCAGCTGCAGGTGACCCCGGTGCACGGAGTACTGCGGCCATCGGTACCCAGCCGCTCTGCCGCGTGGCTCGACCCAGATCTGCGATCCGTGGCGGTCGAAGTAGCCGAGTTCGGCGGTTTCGACGCCGATGTGGGCCAACTCGTCGGCCAGCCCGAGTTCGGTGAGCTCTCGCACCGCGTGTGGCAGGACGTTGATCCCGACGCCTAGCGGCTCGATCGTGTCGGTGGACTCCAGCACCCGAATCTGATCAAATCCGGCAGCCTGAAGGCTCAGGGCGGCAGCCAGCCCGCCGATACCACCACCGATGACCACAATCTCCACGCCTGGCGCTCCCACTCGTCGGCAACCACCTGACCCTATGGCAGTCGGTCGGGCCCGCCGATCTTCCGCAATTCCCTGACCGCGCGGTATTCTAATTCACTGACTGATTGATCAGTCACTCAACGGGAGGACAAATGACCGCGGTGCGGCACACATTGCCAGCCACTCACTACTACGCACCCGAGCAGTACGCGATCGAGCAGGAACAGCTCTGGTACGAGCAGTGGGTCTTCGCTGGGCGAGCCGAGCAGGTCGCCAAGGCCGGCCAGTTCCTCACCATCGACATCGCCGGTCAGGGCGTCCTCATCACCCGCAACGACAATGGTGAGCTGAAGGCGTTCTACAACGTGTGCAGCCACCGTGGAGCGGTGCTGTGCGACGACACCCGAGGCGAGACCAAGGCTGTCTTTCAGTGCCCGTACCACGCTTGGTGCTATGACCTCGATGGTGCGTTGGTCGCCACACCCCGCGTTGGCGAAGACGAGGTCGACCGCTCGGTGCTTGGCCTCAAGCCGGTACACGTCGACAGTTGGCAAGGGTTCCTCTTCGTGAACCTGAGCCGGACGGCGCCAGCGCCGCTTCGCGAGGCACTCGACGCCCACTACGACTCACCACTTCGCTTTGAGAAGCACGAGATGGACCAGTTGGTCACCGTCCACCGCACCGAGTCGGTGGTGGCCGCGAACTGGAAGATCCTGATTGAGAACTACAACGAGTGCTTGCACTGTCCAATCGTTCACCCTGAGCTCGTCGAGGTAGTGCCCACGTACAAGAAGGGAATGACCGGTGATCGCACCCGAGATGACGGCGGCGTCGCGCTGCTGACCGGGGGCACCAGTTACTCCGCCGACCCGCGGGCGCGTAAGGCCGTAATGCCAGGCATGAACGAAGAGATGGCCCACTCGATCTACGGCAGTCAGGTCTTTCCGAACATGTTTCTCGACATTGCCGGCAGCAACGTCGTCGCCACTCGCTTGGTGCCAGAAGGCCCCACGCAGACCCGGGTGCTCACCGAGTACCTCTTCATGCCGGAAGACATCGCTGAACCGGACTTCGATCACCAGCCGGTCGTCGACTTCTGCGAGCTGGTTGCCGGTCAGGACTACACCGTCTCTGAGCGTGTCCAGCGCGGGATCACCTCTCGTGGTTTCGCACACGGCGTGTACCCGGAGAAGGACGACTACGTGCACCAGTTCAATGAGTACTACCGCACGGTAATGAATGAGCTCTGACTCGTCGCTGAGGTGGTTTCCTCATAGTAGGTAAGGCCTATTGCCTTCGTGGTGCAACCTGTCGGACCCGACTGGCAGAGTGCGGGGTATGGAAGATCTCGCACTGGAACCCAACGCCCGCTACCTGCGGACCTTGGCCAGCGAGCTGGTCCGCAAGACCGCACCCTCGAGAGAAACCTGCAATTCTGCGCTGTCTGACCATGATCTGCGTGACGTTGTCGTACACCTGGAACGAACGATGAATGCGGCTGCAGCTGCCCAGGCAGCGGCTCTCGCCGAAATGGGTCGCCGGGCCCGACTGCACGATTCTGCGCGAGCAATCGGTGACGCACCGCCACTTGACCCTCAGGTATCCGTGCTTGTGAGCGAAGAGTTCGTGCCAGACGAGGTGGCCCTCCTTCTCCATTGCTCGACGGTCGCGGCCCACACTCGATTCCGTACCGCACTCGACGCAGCCGACATCCCCGCAGTCTTCGACCATTGGCAGGCTGGCGTCATCGATGCGGCCAAGGTTCGCGTCATCACCGAAGAGCTCGCCCCCCTCAAGGCGCGGGCGTTGAGCACACACGACCTCGCGGTCGACGCCGTCGACTACGCCGTCTCCCACACTCCCACCCAGACTCGGGCGTGGCTCGCCAGGCGCATCGTCGCCATCGACGAGCGGTGCCGACGAGCAACCGCTGAGCGACGCGTTGTCCTCACTCCTGGAGCCGACTCGATGGCCAGCATCTGGGCCCACCTGCCTGGCGTCCAAGCTCGGCAAATATTCGACACCGTCGATGCCGTCGCACGAGCTGCCGGTTCCGATGACGCACGCACCATGGACCAGCGCCGTGCCGATGCACTGATCGATCTTGTCACCGGTCGCGCCGAGCCACCCCGAGTAGACGTTCAGGTCGTTGTCTCCGCCGAGACCCTGGCCGGTACCAGCGAATCGGCGGCATGGGTGCCGGCGGTGGGGCCGATCAGCGCTTCACAGGCTCGCGACTGCGCTGCCGGCGACAACGCCGTGTGGCGTCGGCTGCTCACCGACCCCGACACAGGAAGCCTCGTCGAGCTATCTGAGCGCCAATATCGACCCTCACGTCGCCTTGACCGGTCAGTCCGGTCTCGCGACGTCACCTGTCGCTTTCCGGGCTGTCGGCGGGCGGCGACTGGATCCAGCGACCTCGACCACACCGTCCCCTGGCCAGCGGGTCCCACCGCAGCCACCAACCTTGCTGCGCTCTGCCGCCGACATCATCGCCTGAAGCACTCGCCCGGTTGGTCGGTGCAGCAAGACACTCACGGCGTCCTCGAGTGGACCACGCCCGATGGCCGACGCTTCACCACCGAGCCGTGGCGGTACGACGACCCGCGCGGCCCATGACAGACCGATTCGTCGTGGCCGATTTTCGGCGCGACCGCTAGTCGGCGAACCCCAGGTGTAGGTGGTCTTGGTGTGTGTCGTCCGCAAAGAAGACCGAGGCCGTCCCGTCCACATCGACCGGTCCACCGACTTGGTAAGCGCCCACATCACGAGCAGCCACCATGAAGTCGACGACCATGGCACTGCTTGTTCGCTTGATGATCGGTTTACCATCCAGAGCCCAGATATCGACGGCGCGTCCCTCGGTGTGATTGCTCGTTCGGTCGGTGCCGAAGACGCGCACCGGGTGACCCGACCTCAGAATACTGACATCGAGCCGATGAATCTTCGACAGTGACGAGAGCGCACGGAGCACCGAGTCGTCGATGGCACCCGCTCGAACATCACGAACGGCGGCGAGGGGCAGAACCACGCGATCGTTGCCGAGCAGTCGTCGGGCCGCGTCTGAGATGCCGGAATCGCGCCTTCCAGGGCGAGCGGGGCGAACCGTCGTCACGGACCACTGCGGCTCGTCAGCGACCAGTCGAACATCCAAAGTGGTGCCGCGGCGCTGCACCTGGCCGCTCTCACTTAGCACCCATTGGTCAATCACGATCAGCACCGAAGCGCTCTCGCTCAGGATGCCGCCGTACTGGGCAACGACCACCTCTGTGACAGCTGAGTCGTCAGCAGTAGTCAGAGGTCCAAGATCGTCAGCCAAATCCGGATCGTAGCCAGCCGCACGAAGACGTTTTCGAAGATGCTGTGTTCCCGCCTCGTCTGGCCCCCACGTGCCGGCGACCTCCGCGAGGAGCACAGCCGCCTGCTTGACCTCGGGAGCCACATCGCGGGGCGCCGGTCGCCAGGCCCGCGTCGATGGCAGCGTGTCAGGCGTCCCTGACGGGGTAGCCGACGCACCAGGGGTAACGCGGTTCTGCGCCTGCGACCGGGGCGTCGGATCGGCTGGGTCAGTACAGCCGAACAGACCGAAGCCGAGCCCTGCGCAGCCAGCCGCCTTAATGAGGCTTCGCCGGCCGATGCTCATGCCCCAATCTTCCACCTTCCAGGCTGTCTGGAGAACCGCTGTGTGCCCCCACCGATTGGCCCTGTGCCGAGCGCGAGGAAACCAGTCACATCAGCCTGCCGGTTCGGCCAACACCGTGATGGCAACCATCAGTGCACTCAGCGCGCCGTAACCGAGCTTTCGACCCAGAGAGGGCGAGGTACGCAGAGCGATGATGGCTTGCAGTGCGTAGTAGGCAGCGAACGCTCGCGAAGCCACCGCGATGATCCAGAAGGTCTCTACGGTCGCCGCCAGGAGAATGGCAGCTGCACCCCCGATGACGTATGGACGGGAGCCACGCATCCATGTCCACAGTCCACGCATGTTGCCGTCCGCTGCTGCGGTGTCGGCGGTAGCCGCACTGAACTGACTCAGCACGGCCGAAATGACAAGAGGAATCGTTAGCAGCGGTGCCACTCGGCGGGTGATGTCGAGCAAGGTGTTGTCGTAACCATCTGAGGTTCCAATCCCCATGACGGGAGTGGCAACAGCGACAAACAGGACGTAGACGATCGTGGCGACTATCTGGGCGATTCGAGATGCCCAGATCCGAGTCTCCGCGTCATAGTCATCGCCGAGGTACCGGATGGTCTCAAAGCCCTGAACAGTAATGACGATGCCGCCGAGCACCAGCAGGGTAGTCACCGGAGCGACATCCGGGACTGGGGGCAAGGTGAGTCCGGGACCGAAGTGCTCGCGGGCATCATGGACGAGGAGCGCGACGCCCAGTGCGAAGGTCAGAACGAAGACAACTGCGAGCGCTGCACGCTCCAGAAACTCAAGGCCTTGGAAACCACGCCTGATGCCAACGATGCTGATGACTACGACGGCTGCGCAGGCCACTGCCTTCTCCCACCGGAGATCGCCCTCGGGCACGACTAGCCCGACGAGGTACTCAGCCATGATGCGCAGATACAGCGCAACTGAGATCACGTACGCCACCACTATGACTGCGTCACCCCAGCGGTCGAGCGATGCCGTTGTGCGATCTAGTTCGCCCGATGCAGCGAGCGGCTCTACGACGCGCACACAGTGACGGACAGCTGTGCCGATCACCCAGGCGAGGGCACAGACCGCAAGTGCGCCGAAAACCGCCCAAGCACCCAGAGTTCGCTCAAGGACAGGAACGATGATGAGGAAGCCAGATCCGAAGATCGATGCCATCGGTGTGGCTGTCGCAAAGAGGACGCGGCGGACGCTGACCGGACCCGCCCGCGTCTTCACCGGGCCATTGGACCAGATTGGATGGATCCTGTGCCAGCGTTGGGTCGTTGGTCCTAGGCGAGTAAGCAGATTTGCTGCCACACGGGGGCCCGCACCGACTCAACTCCGCCAAGTCGATGCGGGCGCTCCTTGCCTTGGTACGACAGCGGATCTACTTCGATTGATGCGACCCACTCGTCTCCAGAGTGTTATCGGGGCTCCCCTGGAGACTCACTGCCAACTCATTGACGGGCTGCGACGGCTCGCCGAGACCAACTGCTACCTGACGTGGTCCATCCACGTGGCGGGCACGGTATGCAGAGACGCCCGCAAGGACGCCAGCTGCGCCCAGCCCGAGGAAACCGAGCAAGAGCCACGGTGAGTCTTCATCTCCCGGGGCAGGTGCGGCTACCGCCGCCGGATTCGGTACGGCACCTTGCCGCCGAGACGGACCGCTCTCGGCTTGGGCGGCCAGTCGCTCCTCGTACTCAATCTGCGACTTGGGCGTGAAGCTCGCGGAC
>JBDTTS010000010.1:0-19802 GCA_039930525.1 Actinomycetes bacterium
AAACCGTGACTGTCTCTTCATTCACCGCTCGGCGTCGACCGAAGCCACCCAAGAGCCCCATCAACGGCTCACCCATCGCGTCACCACCTGCGTCAGCCACGCCGTCCAGTTCCTCATCTGGTGGATGGCTCCAAGCGACGGCCCCAGCCCATCGGGGCCGGACTAGTCGCAGCCGAGTCCTTCAGTGGTGTACGCCTTCGGAGAGTCCACCGGGACGAACATCAGTTGATGTCCGCCGCGATCTACATAGATCAACGTGGACGTGCTGACTCGGGTTACTTGGCCGTCGCCTCGCCAGTGTCGGGGTATCCCGCCACCCCAGCCGAACTGTTGCTTGGGGGTGAGCGCCCACGTCTCGCCGTCACTCCGTAGGTAGCCGACCCAGCAGTGACCCACGTCGAGTGTCACCGTTGTCGTGGTTGGTGCCGACGTGACCGAGGATCGTGGCTCAGCCTCGGTGGGTGACCCGCTCCCGGCACTCGGGTCGCTTGACGTGCAGCCGACGAGGGCAAGCAGGGATGCCATAACTGTCAGGGCGAGGCGCTGCATGCCGCTCCGACGTTGGTAGGCCTGACGCGGTTCCAAAGGCATGTGTGTCAGCGATGAGGTACGCGTTGTGCCCACTGGTGTGACCACGAAAACACCACAGCCCTATGAAGTGGGCCTTTTGTAGTGCGCGAGGGGGGAGTTGAACCCCCAAGCCCTTTCGGACACACGGACCTGAACCGTGCGCGTCTGCCAATTCCGCCACTCGCGCGTGCCCAACAGGGCCCCGAAAGGCTACCACCGCAGGGCGCTGCTCCCGAATCGCCGCCAACGGGTGGCCGGACGTCGCAAGCGACGCCGATACGATCGGGGAGCGTCTTACGTGACGCCCGGACTGGGCCTTGCGCGCACGACGACACTGGTAGCGACGCTGGGAGGTGCGGTGGGCATTCTCGACCGCTTTGAGCGGCGTCTCGACCGGCTGGTTAATGGTGCCTTTGCCCGAGCCTTCAAATCTGAAGTGCAGCCAGTCGAGATCGCCAGTGCCCTTCAAAAGGAGTGCGACGACCGGGCGGCCATCGTGGCTCGTGCCCGCACCATTGTCCCCAACTCCTTCACGGTCGATTTGTCGTCCACCGACTTTGAGCGGCTCACCGTCTACCGCGAGGCCCTGTCGCGCGAGCTCAGCGACGTCGTGCGCGAGCACGCCGGCGTCCAGGGATATGACTTCGTGGGGCCACTTACCGTTGACATCCAGTGTGATGACGACCTTGAGACCGGTCTGTTTCGTGTCCTCGGCGAAGCTAAACCCGGTGAGATCCCCCCCGATACCCATCTTCCGCGCGCCTGGCTCGACGTCTCAGGCGAGCAAATCCCGCTCTCACAAGACGTCAGCGTGATTGGACGCGGCAGCGAAGCTGACGTACGCATCAACGATCCTGGGATCTCACGCCGGCACGCGATGCTGCGCCTGCGGCCGGCGCCTAGCGTGGTCGACCTCGGATCGACCAACGGCACAATCGTCGACGACGTGCGCAGCGAGCAGGCCGACATCACTGACGGGTCGATCATCACCCTCGGCAGCACGCGCATCGTCTTTCGAAATCAAGGAGGGTGATGTCCGAGCTCACCCTCACGGTGCTGAGGCTTGGCTTTCTCGTACTGCTGTGGACCTTCGTCCTCACGCTGGCCGGTGTCATGCGCTCTGATCTGTTCGGTCCCCGCGTCACCAAGAGTCGCGCCCCTAAACCTGCTGGCCGACCGGTGTCTACGACCAAGCCAGCCAAGGCGTCCAAACCCAAGGCGAAGCGCAAGGGCAGCGCCCGCCTGCTAACCGTGACCGAAGGTTCGCTGGCAGGTACATCGATCACGCTCGGCACGGCGCCCATCACCGTCGGACGCTCGTCAGACTGCACTGTCGTCATCGACGACGACTACGCCTCCAATCATCACGCCCGGATTTCACCGCACGAGTCGGGGTGGATCATCGAGGACCTGGGCTCAACGAACGGCACCTACCTGCGCACCACCCGGGTCAACGGCGCCATGACGGTGCCCTTGTCGACTCCGATTCGGGTCGGAAAGACAGTGATGGAGCTCCGCAAGTGAGGCGGCTGACCGCGCAATGGCGCTAAATCTGCGCTACGCCGCACGCTCTGACGTTGGCCTTCTGCGCGAGGACAACGAAGACAGCGGCTACGCAAGCCCCCACCTACTGGTTGTCGCTGACGGCATGGGAGGAGCAGCTGCGGGCGAGGTCGCCAGCTCGGTGGCGGTCGCGGCATTGGCATCGCTCGATGAGGGCGAGCCGAGCGGTGACCTGCTTGAAGTGTTTGGGGACGCAATTCGACGCATCGAAGACCAGTTGGGTGGGCTCGTCGACGCCGAACCTAGGTTGCGTGGCATGGGCACCACGTTGACCGCTGTGGTGCATGCCGGACCACGTCTGGCCATGGTCCACGTCGGTGACTCGCGCGCCTACCTGATGCGGGGCGGCGTCCTCGAACGCATCACTCGCGATCACACCCTGGTCCAGTCGTTGATCGATGCCGGACGCCTCACCGAGAATGAGGCAGCGACCCACCCGCAGCGCAATGTGCTGACCCGCGTCCTCGACGGGGCTCACCCCACCGAGGCAGATCTGTCGATTCGCGAGATCAAAGCCGGCGACCGCATCCTGTTGTGTAGCGACGGACTGACCGGGGTCGTCTCGGCCGAGACCATCGCAGCCAGCCTGCTCGCAAACGAAAGTCCCCAAGAGACCGTCGACGAACTCGTCGACCTTGCCCTGCGCGCCGGAGGACCCGACAACATCACCTGTGTCGTGGCAGATGTCCTCGACGACGATGACGACGCCGACGGCGAGGACGCCGTGGTGGTGGGAGCAGTGGGCGTTCAGCGCAACTCTCGACGACTTAGGCTCCCCGACACCCCGGCGGGCCGCGCCGCTGAGCTGGCCCGCATGGACGACCCCGAAGACCGCGAACCCAGTCGGCGCCTGCGGCGTCAGGTCCTGGTTCTGACGGGGCTCGGGATGCTGCTCCTTGGTCTCGTGGTCGGTGCCGGCGTCGGCTGGTACACCTGGTCGCAGGGTCAGTACTTCGTCTCCACGACGCCGGGGACCACTGGCGATGTTGTCGCCGTCTTCCGAGGTCCCACCGACCCGCTCTTCGGCCTCGACCTCTCACGCTTGGTCGAGACTTCCACCGTTGGCATGGACAAGCTGCCCGAGTTCGAACAAGAGCAGGTGGCGGACGACATCGTTGCCGAAAATCTGGAGGACGCGCGATTGATCGTCGAGCGCCTCGCCAAAGAAGCACAGCGTTGCGTAGCGAACAACCCACCGGCCGGTTGTCCGGGGACGTCATGAGCGACCTTGACGTCAAGCCAGCTGCCGTCTCACAGAAGTCGCCCAAACAACGCCGCGGCACTGAGGTGTGGCTGCTGCTTTTTGCGTATGGCATCTCTGTTGCAGCCTTTGCCCAAGTGGACATCGTTCTGCTCGACCAGCTTGGCAGCGACTTCACGACCTTTGCGGTGATCTTCGGGGTGGGCCTGATCGCCGCTCACCTGAGCCTGCGCTGGTTAGCGCCGCACGCCGACCCCGTCCTGCTACCCGCGGTCTCGCTTCTCAACGGTCTCGGGCTGGCGATGATTCATCGCCTGGACCTTGCGGAGAGCCTCGACCCGGTCGACCCTGACTACGTCGCGCAGCTCGGTTGGTTTGTGCTCGCCATTGGGTTGTTCGTCGGTGTGCTGCTTCTTGTCCGCGACCACCGCATCCTGCAGCGCTACACGTACACGGCGATGCTGATCGGCCTGTTGCTGCTCGTGCTGCCCCTGCTGCCCTTCATCGGCACCGAGATCAATGGCGCGCGTATCTGGGTACGGATCGCGCTGGGTCCGCGCACGTTCAGCTTTCAACCGGCTGAGGTCGCCAAGATTGTCCTCATCGTGTTCTTCGCCGGCTACCTCGTGGTCAAACGCGATGTGCTCGCGCTTGCGCGTAGCAGGGTGTTTGGCATCGATCTGCCCCGCGGACGTGACCTCGGCCCGATCCTGGTCGCCTGGGCGGCGTCGCTCGGTGTCTTGGTGTTCCAGCGCGACCTCGGGACGTCGCTGCTCTTCTTCGGTCTCTTCGTCACGATGCTCTACATCGCCACCGAGCGGCGATCGTGGATCTTCATCGGCGGGTTCCTCTTTGCCGCTGGTGCTTTCGTCGCTTACCGGCTCTTCGACCATGTGCAGCTGCGGGTGAGCATCTGGCTCGACCCGTTCGCCGACGAAGCGGGCGATGGCTTCCAAATTGCCCAAAGTCTGTACGGCTTTGCCAGCGGGGGCGTGCTGGGTGTCGGCTTCGGTCAGGGTCACCCAGACTTCGTACCCTTTGCCAAGACCGACTTCATCATGGCCGCTTTCGGCGAAGAGCTTGGCCTCACCGGCGTCATGGCACTGCTAGCGCTCTACGCCATCATCATCGAGCGCGGCATGCGCACTGCGGTGGCGTGCCGCGACAGTTTCGGCAAACTGCTCGCCGCGGGTCTTTCAGCAGCGCTGGGCATCCAGGTGTTCGTTGTGGTGGGGGGCGTCATGAAGCTGATTCCGCTCACCGGCCTCACCACACCGTTCCTGTCCTACGGTGGCTCGTCACTGGTCGCCAACTGGGCACTGGTCGCCCTGCTGCTTCGCGTCAGCGACGCCGCGCGACGCCCACCGGACGCAGCTCGCCGTGGGGGGGCGTCATGAACGCAACGATTCGACGAACGTCAGTGGCGCTCGGGATTTTGATCATCGCCCTAATGATCAATGCCAACGTGATTGCCATCATCCAAAACGATGACCTTCGCGCCCAGGACGGCAACCGGCGCCAGATCATCGACGAGTACGACCAACAGCGCGGATCGATCTTGGTGGGACGCAAGACGGTGGCCAAGTCGGTCGCTACCGATGAGCGGCTGCGCTACCTGCGCGTCTACGGCGACGGCCCTACCTTTGCCCCGGCCACCGGGTATTACTCGGTGTACGGCGCCACCGGTATCGAGAAATCCGAGAATGACCTGCTCGCCGGCAGTGACGACCGGCTCTTCGTCGACCGACTCACCACGCTCTTCTCCGGACAGCAGCAGCAGGGCGGAAACGTCGAGCTGACGCTGGACGCCGACGCGCAGGCGGCAGCCTTCGACGGCTTGGGCGGACAAGAAGGCGCCGTCGCTGCGATCGACCCGCGCACCGGAGCGATTCTCGCGATGGCATCCTCGCCGTCCTTCGATCCGAACCTGCTGGCGTCCCACGACCCCACCGAAGTCAGCGACAACTACGAGAAGCTGCGTAAAGACCCTGGTGATCCACTGCTGAACCGTTCCATCCAGCAGGTGTACCCGCCTGGGTCGCTGTTCAAGGTGGTCGTGTCGGCTGCGGCTTTGAGCAGCGGCGAGTACACGCCGACCACCAGAATCCCGGGGCCGGCGCTGCTCGACCTCCCCGAAACGTCCGCCACGATCGGAAACTACTTCGATGGTCCATGCCTGGGTGGGTCGGTGACGCTCACCGAAGCGCTAGTCATCTCGTGCAACACCGCCTTCGCCAAGGTGGGGCTCGACCTTGGTGACGAAGCGATCAGGCAACAGGCCGAGCGTTTCGGTTTCAACGAACGGCTCGACATCCCACTGACCGTCGCCCCGAGCGTGTACCCCGACAATTTGAACGCGCCACAGACTGCCCAGTCGGCGATCGGACAGTACGACGTGCGGGCCACGCCGCTGCAGATGGCTATGGTCGCGGCCGGTGTCGCGAACGACGGAGTGGTCATGACGCCCTATCTCGTCGCCGAGGAGCGGGCCCCCGACCTAGCCGCACTCGACATCACTGAGCCGAAACCGTTGTCGCGAGCCGTGTCGCCCGAGGTGGCGGCGGAATTGCAGGCGATGATGGTTACCGTGGTGTCCAACGGCACCGGGAGCAGCGCTGCTATTCCAGGTGTGAGCGTGGGCGGCAAGACCGGCACCGCCCAGGACGGCAAACGTCCGCCACACGTCTGGTTCATGGCGTTCGCGCCCGCGGAGGACCCGCAGGTGGCGGTTGCCGTGATCGTCGAGAACGGCGGCGATCTCGGAGACGACGCAACTGGTGGAGCGGTGGCTGGACCCATCGCCCGGGAAGTGATGGAGGCGGTGCTCCCGTGAGCGGCGACAGGACGAACGGCGTGCTCGGCGACCGGTACGAGCTCGGCGAGCTCCTCGGCCACGGGGGTATGGCCGATGTACGCAAAGCCACCGATCGTCGCCTCGGACGCGCCGTAGCCGTCAAGATGCTGCGCACCGACCTCGCCCGCGACGCAACATTCCAAGCGCGCTTCCGCCGCGAGGCACAGTCAGCTGCGTCGCTCAACGCACCTTCGGTCGTCGCCGTCTACGACACGGGCGAGGACGAGCTCGAAGGCGTCCGCGTCCCGTACATCGTGATGGAGTACGTCGAGGGTCAGACCCTGCGTGAGCTGCTGCGCCAGGGTGAGCGGCTGATGCCGAACCGCGCGCTTGAGATCACCACCGGGGTGCTGGGCGCACTCGAGTACAGCCACCGGCAGGGGATCATCCACCGCGACATCAAACCGGCCAACGTCATGCTCGCCACCAACGGCGACGTCAAGGTGATGGACTTCGGCATCGCGCGTGCTGTTGCCGACAGCGGCGCCACCATGACGCAGACGGCCAACGTCCTCGGCACGGCGCAGTACCTGTCGCCTGAGCAGGCTCGCGGCGAGACGGTCGACGCGCGGTCAGACGTCTACTCGACCGGTTGTCTGCTCTACGAGCTGCTCACCGGGCGCCCGCCGTTCCAGGGTGAGTCGCCGGTCGCCGTCGCCTATCAGCACGTGCGCGAGAATCCGTTGCCGCCGTCGACACTGAACCCCGACATCGGCCCCGAAGCTGACGCCATCGTGATGAAGGCGCTGACCAAGAACCCGCAGAACCGCTACCAGTCGGCCGCCGAGATGCGCACCGACATCAACCGCGCGCTGCAGGGGGCCACCGTTGCTGCGCCCCCGGTGATGGCCGAACCGCCCACACAGGCGATGGCTGCGATCACTGATCCCGAGGAAGAAGAGAAGAGCCGCAAGGGTGCCTACTGGGCGCTCGCCATCGGCGTGATTATCGCGATCGCCTTACTCGGAGCCGGTGCTTGGGCGCTGTTCGGTGACGACACCAACACCGTGCCGGTCCCAAACGTCGTTGGTGACAAACTGGCCAAGGCCGAACAGACCCTCGAAGATGCCAAGTTCGTGGTCAAGCCCGAGACGCAGACCAGTGACGTCAAGAAGAACACCGTCCTGACCCAAGACCCGCTCGGCGACACCGAAGCCGACGAGGGATCGACAGTCACCCTGGTGGTCTCTGCCGGTCCCGAGCAGGTCGAGGTGCCGAACGTGGTCGGGCTCGCCCAGGACGTAGCGATCCAGTTGGTGCAAGACGAAGGATTCCGGGTCGATACCGAGCCGGTCGACGATGACGCTGCAGCGCTCACCGTGACCGAGACCGACCCAGCGGGCGGCACCCTGCAAGATGCTGGATCGACGGTGATCCTCTACATCAGCACCGGCGAGGTTCAGGTGCCCAGCGTGGTGGGCGACAGCGAGGCCACGGCCATTGCCAAGCTCGAGGCGGCCGGTTTCAACGTGAACCCCATTCCCCAAGAGACCGATAGCGAGCCGCCTGGCACCGTCATCGACCAGGAACCGGCCGGCGGCACCCTGGCCCGCCTGGGCACCACGGTGGTCATCACGGTCGCGACGGCACCTCCGGAGCCGACCGAAACCGCGTCACCGAGCCCGTCGCCGAGCGACACCACCACCAACAACGGCGGCGGCAACGGCAATCCCCCCTAACCGGGCAACGCGCCAGCGAACCCCCCACTTCGGGTGCAACGTCACGTTGCGTCCGTCATTTGTAGTCAACGCGGTAGTCATCGCGTCGGTAGCGCAGGTCCGTGCTCAGATGATGTTGCGATAGTTACGTCATTTGGACGCAACGTGACGTTGCACCCGAACTAGGGGGTGGGGACGACCGGGGCCAATCCGCTCGAGCGTTGAACGGCACCGGGATCGCCGCACACGGTGAGCCAGTTGGCCAGCATCAAGTGACCGCCCTCGGTGAGGACGGACTCGGGGTGAAACTGCACCCCCTCGACCGGTAGCTCACGGTGTTTCATCGCCATGATCACACCGGACGCCGTACGCCCCGTGACGTCCCACTCGGCCGGAACGGTCGCGGCGTCGACCGCCAGTGAGTGGTAGCGCGTCGCCGTGAACGGATCGGGCAGCCCGGCCAGGACGCCGGCGCCGTCATGCTCGACCAGGCTGGTCTTGCCGTGCAGCAACTCCGGTGCGCGGCCAACCGTGGCACCGTACGCCACCGCCATCGCCTGCAACCCCAGGCAGACTCCGAAGATCGGCACCTGGCCAGCAAGCTCACGCACCAGAGGGACGCAGACCCCGGCGACTTCTGGGGTCCCCGGCCCAGGACTCAGCAAGATGCCGTCAAACGTCGCCGCCTCAGCCAAGTCGACCTCGTCGTTGCGCAGCACGGTGCAGTCCGCACCGAGTTGGGCCAGGTACTGCACCAGGTTGTAGACGAACGAGTCGTAGTTGTCGACGACCAGGATCCGGGTGCTCACGCGCGCCAGCCTAAGCCAGTCGGATCGAACGCCGACGCGGCCGACTCGTCGACGGTGACGTCAGTGAACGGCAGCCGGGGCTCGACCCAGGGAAACACCCACAGAAAGAGAACCGCCACCACGGCGACGAACAGCGTCAGCGCGATCACCACGCGCACCGCGGTCGGACCTGGAAGATGACGCCAGAGCCACGCGTACATCAGGCCTCACCCCCCAGAACCGCCGGACGTCCCTGCCCCTTGGCCAGCTCGTCAGCCAGTTCAGCGTGAAAGATCAGTCGCTCGTACGACGCCCAACGGGGGTTGCACGTGGTCAGGGTCATCAACGCCTTGCGCGGCTCGACTCCCGGTTTGTTGGGAACAGGCAAGATCACGCCCACCTGAGTGGGTGGGACGATGTACTCGGCGGTGACTTCGTAGGTGTACCAAGTGGTGCCCGTCTCGACGACCACCGCATCGCCCTCGCGCAACTGATCGAGGTACGCGAACGGTTCGCCGTTGGTCGCACGGTGCCCCGCAACCGAGAAGTTGCCGATTTCACCGGGCATCGCCGTGTCGGGGTAGTGCCCCACCCCGGTGGCGAGGTCGTCCAAGCTCACGCCCTGCACGATCGGCACCCGGTACTTCTCGCCAAGCCGCGGGATCCTGAGGATCGCGAACGCGTCACCGTCTTGCAAGTTGGGATCGATCTCTGGGCCAGCCGGCCCCTCTTCGTCCCAGGTCCGCTCGAGGGTGTCCGCCTTAGCGGTCGCCACGCGATCGGCCTGCACATTGGTCCACACCAGCTGGTACCCGAGGAACAACAGCACCACGACGCCAGCGGTGATGAACAGCTCGCCAACAACCCCGGTGACGCGCCGTGCCGCGCTCACTCGACCACCTCGGCGTAGCGCGCAGCGACCGGCCCCTCGTACGCCGGAACAATGACTGAGTCGGACGCTTTCACGTCGAGCCTCAGGCCGAGCAGGTCGACGTACTGCTGGTAAATCGTGACGCGGGGGGACGCATCCAGCGCACGCTGCATGCGTTCGGGGGGGCCCACAGCCGTCACCGTATACGGGGGTGCGTACACCTGGCCGTGCAGCAGGAGCGTGCTGCCCACACACCGGACGGCGCTGGTCGCGATGATCCGCTGGTCCATGACCCCGATGGCGTCTGCGCCGCCCGCCCAGAGGGCGTTGATGACCGCCTGCAGATCCTGTTCGTGCACGATGTAGTCGTCCGCGGTGTAGCCGTCGGCCACGCCGTCGACCGGAATCCGGGCGTCGGCCAGCTCCACGACCAGACCCGGTCCCTCGACTTCGGCTATCAGCGCCTCAAGGTCTGGGTTCGACGGCGCCGGGGCTCCAGCCTCAGCGGCCTCCGCGACCGCTGCCTGAAGAATGGTCAGGCGTGCCGTCTCTGCTTCGACGCGGTCCTGCTCGGCCCGGATCAACCCCACCAGATCGGTGCGACGCTCAGCACGCAGATCCGTCCCTGCCGACAGCCGCGCCGACGTGGCGAGCAACAACCCGATCAGAAGCAGCACGACAGGCACCAGGACGCGCCACACCACCGTCGACCGCATAGGAACTACGCTACGGGGCAGATCGATGGTCCCGGGACCCCCGGGCGTGAGACAAGGAGTGGTGGACATGCCCAAGTCGCGGTCCCGGAAGAAAGCTGACTACACCCCGCCGCCGGAGCGCACCGACAAATCGTCGGCTGTCAGCGGTCGGTGGGTGGTGCCGACGATGGTGGCACTGCTGCTCATCGGGCTCACCTGGGTCGTGCTCTACTACGTGGCCGCCAGCTCGATCGGCTTCGTCAGCACCCTCGGTGCCTGGAACGTCGCCATCGGCTTCGGCTTCATGTTCGCCGGCCTCATGGTCGCCACCCGCTGGAAGTAGCAGTAATCACAGACGTGTAACTCAGTCCACAGTGGGGATAACTCCTGTGGACGACGGGAGGACGCGTGGACGCAGAGGCTTTCGCCGAGGTTGACTCCTGGCTCGACCGTTTCCAGCGTCGCTACCGCGTCCCTGGGCTGGCGCTGGTCGTCAGCGACGCGGCAGGCACCCGGCACCAACGCTTGTCGGGCTTGGCCGACCGAACGGGCCACCGACCGTTGGACGCCGCGCAGCGTTGGCAGATCGGATCGATCTCCAAGGCCTTCACCGCAATCGCCGTCCTTCAACTGCAGCGCGCCGGACGTCTCTTGGTCGACGACCGGCTCGTCGACCACCTGCCCTGGGCGGAGCACCTGAGCCCTGACGTCACACTCCATCACCTGCTCAGCCACACAGCAGGGCTTCCATCGGGAAGCGAGTGGGCGCCTGACTCGCTACTGGAGTCTGTGTCGCAGGGCGCAGTTGGCGACCCACAGCCCCCGGGCGAGCGGTACTACTACTCCAACCCCGGCTATGAGCTGCTCGGCGACGTCGTCGAGGCGGTCACCGGTCGGCCGCTCGAGCGATACCTCCAAGAGAACGTCCTCGCACCACTTGGCATGACGGGCGCTTCGGCGTCAGTAGTCGCCGAGGACCGCGACAGCGACGTCCGTGGCCACCTGCCACCGTTCGACGACCGACTTTTCACCGGCGGCGACGAGCAGGTTCCTGAGCCCTGGTATCCGCTGTGTACGGCGGACGGGGCGATCACTGCGACGCCGGTCGACCTGGGGCACTACCTGCGTTTCCTACTTCGCGGACAGGCACCGGGCGTCGTTGAAGCCAGCGACTTCGCGGCCTTGGCCGCTCGAGCGGTCGACACCACCGATGACGGGTGGTACGGCTACGGACTGCGGACCGCTGAAGTCAACGGTCGCGCCCTGCTGGGCCACAGCGGCGCGATGATCGCCTTTTTCGCCGACGTGGTCGTCGACCGAGACGCCGGGCTCGGCTGCGCCGTGGTCGCGAACGGATGGGCGCCGGTTGGTGATGCCAATGCCGCAGTCCTTGCGAGGCTTACTCCAGGCCTACACACACCCCTGCCTAACCTCGACGCCCAGGCCTGGCCCGATCCGATCGTTGACGACGCCGCAGGGCCGGACGAGCTGCGCCCGATGGTGGGCCTCTATCGCGCCTACAACCCTTGGCTGCCGGCAATCCGCGTCGTCCGACGCGACGGGGGTCTCGCCATGGCCGACCCAGTCAGAGCTGAGATCACGCGCCTCGTGGCCGCGTCCGAAACGAGCTTTTGGGTCGAGCACCATGCATCGCCGGACCGGATCGATTTCGACACCATGGTGGGTGAGACCTACCTCGAGTTATGGCTGTCGGGGTGCCGCTACGCCAGGGTGCGCCGCGATCCCGCCGGCGGGCTCTGACACCGCCGGCGCACCAACGATCGTGATGTCGTCAAGACAGATCGTGGGGTTCTGGGTGCCATCGAGACACGCATTTATCTGGCCGGTACGCCACACCGTCACCCCCGCGCACCCCACCAGCACAACAGCCGACGCCACGATTGACGCAGCAAGACGTCTGGACTGTGGCGTGTACACCATGACAGCCGTCAAGAGCGTGCCAACGATCAGTCCACCGAGGTGCGCGCGCCAGTTGATGTTGAGGCCGGGCACAAAACCGATGACGACGTTGATCACCATGATCGAGATCAGGCCGCCCACCTCGAACCGCAGCCGGCGCATCAGAACAAAGAGCGCACCGAAGAGCCCAAACACCGCGCCCGACGCTCCCACGGAGTACTGGAAGGGCGAGTCGACGGCGTACGACAGCACCGAGCCGCCGAGAGCGCTGAGCAAGTAAACGGTCAGGTACCGCCAACGGCCCAGTCGAGGTTCGACGGCTCCGCCGATGAACCACAGCGCGAGCATGTTGAGGGCGATGTGGGTGATCCCGGTGTGCAAGAACGCGGACGTCATCAGACGCCACCACTCACCGTCGAGCGCCACTGCCAAACCCTGCATGGCGAAACGGTTCGTCACCCGATCATTGGTGGCGACCTGCAGGAAAAAGAGAGCAACGTTGATCGCGATGAGCACCTTGGTGACCAAAACGGGATCTCCGTGAAGCACGCCGCCAGCAAGATTTCGTGCCTCACGCGTGGTCTTGCGCCCCTCAGCAACGCACTCGGGGCACTGAAAGCCGACGGAAGCGCTGACCATGCAGTCGGGGCAGATCGGGCGCTCACACCGCGTGCAGCGGATATGGCTCTCGCGCTCTGGGTGCCGGTAGCACGTCGGCGGGGCGGGGGCTGCGCCGTCCGCCGGCTGTTCTGTCATACCGGACGCGTCAGGCGCCGACGCGCTCGATCGTCACTGATTCGACGACCACTGGGTCGACCGGTCGGTCCTGAGCACCAGTCGGCGTCGCAGCGATGGCGTCGACGACAGCCCGAGAGTCGGCGTCAGCCACCTTGCCGAAGATCGTGTGCTTGAAGTTCAGATAGCTGGTCTCAGACACCGTGATGAAGAACTGCGAGCCGTTGGTGCCCGGTCCGGCATTTGCCATGGCCAGCAGGTAGGGCTCGCTGAAGGTCAGCTCGGGGTGGAACTCGTCGCCGAAACGGTAGCCCGGACCACCGGTGCCGGTACCCAACGGGTCACCGCCCTGGATCATGAACCCGCTGATCACGCGGTGAAACGTGGTGCCGTCGTAAAGCTTGTTGGTGCTCGTCTCACCGGTGCCAGGGTGCTTCCACTCACGCGAGCCCTCGGCCAGGTCGACGAAGTTGGCCACCGTCTTGGGCGCGTGGTTGGGGTACAGCTCGAGGCGGATCGCGCCACGGTTGGTAGTGAGTGTCGCGAACATTTGCTCAGCCACGGTGGGCCCTTCTGATGTGCGGTCGTCGGCGCCACGATCCTTGCACACCCTGCATCGCTCATCCGTGCCAGGATCAGGCATGGACTCCCTCCTCACCTCCACCACCAGGCGCAATCTCGAAGAGCTGCGCGACGCCGAGACAGCCGCCTTCCACGCCGCGATTCCCCGGTCGCTCGACTGGCTTAAGACCGCTGCACCGCTCATGCCGAACGGCGTCCCGGTGTCATGGATGTCGGGGTTCTGGCGGCACTCACCAGTCGTGGCGGTCTCTGGCAGTGGAAGCTCATTCACCGATCTGGACGGACGCGAGTACCGAGATTTCAATCTCTGCGACTTCGCCATGGCGGCGGGCTTCGCCCCCGAGCCCATCGTGAGAGCGATCTCTGAGCAGGCGCAGCTCGGCAACCACTTCCTGCTCCCCACCCAGGACGCGCTCACCGTGAGCCAGCTGTTGGCCGACCGCTTCGATCTGCCAGCCTGGCAGTACACCCTTTCTGCATCGGGTGCGAACGTCGATGCGCTGCGCGTGGCGAGAGCCTTCACCGGACGTCAGCAGGTGCTGGTGTTCGATGCCAAGTATCACGGCCACATGGACGAGATGCTCTGGTCGGATGGCGAGCCCGATGGCGTCGGTCTGCCGACCGGCTCCGGCGACCTCGTGCAGACAGTGCCTTTCAACGACACCGACGCTCTAGACGCTGCCCTGGCTGGCGGCGACGTCGCAGCCGTCATGCTCGAGCCGGTGATGACCAACTGCGGCCTGGTAATGCCGAGTCCCGGCTTCCACGAGCACCTGCGGGCAGCCGCCCGCCGCCACGGAACACTGATCATCGCCGACGTGACGCACTCGCAGTTCGCCAAGTACGGCGGCGGCGCTCATGAGTTCGGCCTCGATCCCGACATGATCACCGGCGGCAAGGGGATCGGCGGCGGCATGCCGGTCGGGGTCTTCGGCATGACCGAGCCACTCGCGCAGTTTATGGCCGGCCACGTTGAGGGCGACTTCATCGACGGGCCATCAGTTCCAACCGGCGGCACTCTCTACGCCAACGCGCTCTCGATGGCGGCCGCCCGGGCCGGCCTCGCAGAGATCTTCACTGCACGTGCGCATGAGCGGGTCTACTCGCTAGGTGCGCGGCTCCAGGCCGGGCTCCAAGAGCAGATTGACGCCACTGACCTCGGTTTCACCATCGACCGCTGGGGTGGTCGCTGCCAATGGCGGCTCTCCGCAGCACCGCCAGTCACCGGACGCGACGGGTACGCCTCGGTCGACGAAGCATTCGCCGACGCGCGCAAGGCCTTCTTCGCCAACCGCGGGATCTGGGACGCCATCGCCACCGCTGGACCGGCCATTTCGTTCGCAGCCGACGAGACAGACGTCGACGCCTACCTGGACGTCTCGAGGGAGTTCTTGGCCGCGATCAGCTGAGCTACTCGCCGAGGTGCGAGCCCAAGAAGGTGAACGCCTCAATGGTCTGGTCGTTCCAGTAGATGCGCGTATGTCCGCCGGGACCAGATGAGTTGAACTCGGGCTCTTCGGGGAGGGCAGCCACGAGCTCTTGCACCGGCTCGTAGAACGAGTCATCGGTGCCTACCCAAAAGCCCAATGGCGTTCCTGCCAGGGCGTCGACGTTCGCGAAGACTTCGTCGCCCTCGCTGATCGCGGGCGCAAACGCCGCCACAGCCCTGGCCCAACCTGGGTCGATCTCGGCCATCCGCAGAATGCCGTAGCCACCCATCGACCAACCCCACAGCGCCCGGCGCGAGGCATCGAAACCTCGCTCGTCGATCCACTCGGGCATCTCGTCGAGCACCATCGCCTGCGGATCGTCGCCGTCAGGTTGTGGTTCCCAGCGCAAGGCGCTGCCGTAAGCGCCCATCAGGACGAACGGTTCGGCCCCTGCGTCAACCGCTGCGGTTAGAAACTGCGGCACACCGAACGGCTCATAGCTGGCGGGGGTTGCCGTGGCCCCGTGGCAGATGACGACCACAGGCAGCCCCTTGCCCTTGCCATAGCCGGCGGGAACCGCTGTGAAAAGGTCGACGTCTATGCCCCGCGACTCCGAGTACACCGACTCAAGGGTCACCTGCCCGACCTCGGCATCAGGGATGAATGCCGGCGGCGGGGCAACGATGACGTTCTTGACTCGGGCAGGAAGAAAGGGCCAGGACGCCGCGGCCCCAAGTACCACACCCCCAGTTACCGCGCCCCCGACGAGAAGCCTGCGGCGCGTGACATCGTCGGTCATCGCGCGATCCTCGGCCTACTCTCGCGCTCACCCACGAGATACGAACGTGCGCGTCGTCGCGTAGTCAACGTCGTTTCCCGAGTTGAGGGCCTCGACCAGATACCAGGGCCGAATCCCCCCGAAGTTGCCCCGCCACAAACAGCTCGAGGAGATCGTGAAGGTGGCGGTAGCGGCCGACGTGTCCCAGTCGATCGACATGGCATCGCAGTCCACGCGCTGCCCCCGATTATCAATCAATCGGATCCCGCCAGCGCCGCCTGAACGATGGTTGCTAACGATCCTCATCAGACCCCGATTGCGCGCCTTCAGACCGACGATGAGAGTGCCATTTCGGTCAGCTCGAAAACTGATGATCCCAGACATGACGTAGTCGTCGTTGTCGAGGACGCCACTCACGATGTCGAGCCCCCGAGCGGTGGTATCGCCGGTGGGGTCAGTGATTGTGAACTCGGCAGCTGAGGCTGCCGGGGCCAGAGCAAGGCCGAGACCAAGTGCGACGAAGGTGGAGAGCGCTGCCGAGATCAGGCGTCGTGATTTCATTGCCCGACCATAAAGGATCCTCGACTCCGGTATCTGGCTATCCACAGTTGACTACGCGAGAGCCTCATCAAAGGGGCTCTTCGGATTCTGGCGGGGAGTTGGATGTCGTCTGGTCAGAAACGGGACGAGCCGGTTCTGATTGTGGTCGTGGTTGCTCCCGCGGAGAAGTTCTCCGGTGACGGCGTTGCTGACGCAGATGCTGAGGTCCTAGGTGAGCCGTTGATGGGGGCTCCTGGGTGGCTTCGGTCGACGCCGAGCAGCGAATGAAGAGACCGTCACGGTTTTGGCCGGCTCAGCGCCAAAAACCGTGCCCAACTCTTCATTGGAGCGTCCGGCGCGCGCGAACGAAGTCCCGGGACTTCACAGCGTGGAGACGAGGGGAATCGAACCCCTAACCCCTGCCTTGCAAAGGCAGTGCTCTGCCAATTGAGCTACGTCCCCGAAGCGCCTCGCGGCGCGGTGGAGCGGGTCAGCGTAGGTCGACCACAGGAGCATCGGGGTCGAGGTCAGCAACGGCCTCGTTCCACAGATCCTGCTCGGCCTTGTCGTTAGACACTTTGCGCCAGACGGCGAACGCGCCGGCAGCCGCAGCAGCCAGGACGAGCAACTTCTTGAACATATCTCCTCCAGTTGGCCGGGGGTTTGACCAGTGGGCCTAGATGGACTTGAACCATCGACCTCTTCCTTATCAGGGAAGCGCTCTAACCGAGCTGAGCTATAGGCCCGTGCCGAACGTGAAGGCTACCTGACCGTGGGAGAGGTCTCACACGGGGCATCAGCCTCTCAGCCCTCGTCGGTAACCGACACCTCGAGGCCGCCAGCCAGGCTGGCAGCGAGATTGAAGAGGAACGCGCCAATGGTCGCCAAAGCGGTGATCAGGACCACGTCGATGGCTGCGATCAGCAGGGCGACCGACATGACTCGGCCAAAACTGAAGTATTGCGTGATGGTCAGGGAGTCATCTTGGAGCAGCGAGTCAAGGGTGCCGTCAACAGACTCGAAGACCCCGGCACTGGCCAGCATCGACCATAGAACGAGGACGGCGACCACTGTGATGATTGCCGCGGCGATACTCAGCAGGAACGACAGTCGTAGCACCGTCCAGGGGTCGACGCGGGTAACTGTCAGCTTAAGCCGGCGTTGCCGAACAACGGGGGTACCAGCCGGGGGGACGACGGCTCCTGTGCCTGTGACCGGCCGGCGAGTGTCCACCGGTGGTGACGAGTTCGGGCCGCCCGGGCCGCCCCCGCTGGTCGTGGTCACGACGTTGGTTCCTCGTCCGACCCACTCTCAGCCGGTGATTCACCTAACGCCTCATCGGGCGCCTCGGCATCATCAACAATGTCGGCCTCGGCGTTGCGTGTGACAGCGACCACTGCATCTCCATCGCCCACGGAAGTGAGCGTGACACCCATGGTGTCTCGTCCGGTCGCTCGGATCTGACCGACTGAGGTTCGAATGACCTCGCCACTGGACTTAATGGCAAACACCTCGTCGCCCTCGTGAGCCACCAGCGCCCCGACCAACGAGCCGCGCTCGACGTTGGCCAACCGCATGGCCTTGACCCCAAGGATCCCCCGCCCTTTGGGTGCCCACTCGGTAAGCGACGTTCGCTTGGCGAATCCGCCGTCTGTGACGGTGACCAGGAACGCGTCGTCGCGTGCGACGTCCATGGCAAGAAGTTCGTCGCCTCCGCGGAACTTCATGCCGATCACACCCTGAGTGGAGCGAGCCATAGGACGAAGTGTGGCGTCATCGGAGTGGAAACGCACGGACTGACCCTTGCGAGACACCAACATCAGGTCATCGTCGGCGCTGCAGAGGAGCGCCGAGATCACCTCGTCGTCGTCACGCAAGTTGATTGCGATCACGCCTCCGCTGCGGTTGGAGTCGTACTCGGTCAGCTTGGTCTTCTTGACCATGCCCTTGCGGGTGCCGAGCACCAGGTAGGGCGCTTGCTCATAATCCTTCAGATCGAGCACCTGGGCGATCTGCTCGTCAGGCTGAAACGCCAATAGGTTGGCGACGTGCTGCCCCCGCGCATCTCGACCGGCGTCTGGAAGCTCAAAGGCTTTGGCGCGGTAGACCCGCCCCTGGTTGGTGAAGAACAAAATCCAGTGGTGGGTGGTCGTCGTGAAGAAGTGCTCGACGATGTCGTCCTGCTTCAGCGCCGCACCTCGGACGCCCTTGCCGCCGCGCCGCTGAGCGCGGTAGAGGTCGGCCTTGGTGCGCTTGGCGTAGCCGTCGCGCGTGATGGTGATCACTAGATCTTCTTCAGCGATCAAATCTTCAATCGACATGTCGCCGTCGTAGGGAATGATCTCAGTACGGCGCTCGTCGCCGAACTTGTCAACGATCTCGGCCAGTTCATCGCCGACGATCAAACGCTGCCGTGCCTCGTTCGAGAGAATGTCGTTGTAGTCAGCGATCCGCGACATCAAGTCGTCGTACTCGTCGGTGATCTTCTTGCGTTCCAGTGCAGCTAGACGGCGCAACTGCATGTCGAGGATTGCGGTGGCCTGCACCTCATCGATCTCGAGCAGCTCCATCAACCCGGTGCGGGCATCGTCAACAGTGGCGCTGGCACGAATCAGCGAGATCACCTGGTCGAGGGCATCCAGAGCCTTCAGGAGCGCACGCAGAATGTGTGCGCGTTCTTCTGCCTTGCGCAGCCGGTAACGGGTGCGCCGCTGAATGACCTCGATCTGGTGCGCGATCCAGTTGGAAACGAACTGATCAAGAGTCAACGTTCGCGGCACACCATCGACGAGCGCCAGCATGTTGGCACCAAACGTCTCTTGAAGCTGGGTGTGCTTGTACAGGTTGTTGAGAACCACCTTGGCGACCGCATCGCGCTTCAACACCACGATGATGCGCATACCGGTACGTGACGACGAGTCGTCGCGAAGGTCGGCAATGCCTTGCAGCTTGCCGGTGTTGACCAGATCGGCGATCTTCAGTGCGAGGTTGTCAGGATTGACCTGATACGGCAGCTGCGAGATAACAAGGCAGACGCGGTTTTGAATTTCTTCGACCTCGACGACCGCGCGCATCGTGATAAGACCACGACCGGTGCGGTAGGCGTCGTCGATCCCACGCTTGCCGACGATGAGCGAACCGGTGGGGAAGTCTGGCCCTTGGATCCGTTCAAGCAGCGCGTTGAGCAGTTCCTCACGGGACGCCTCAGGGTTCTGCAGAGCCCATTGGACGCCGGACGCCACCTCGCGAAGGTTGTGCGGGGGGATGTTGGTCGCCATGCCAACGGCAATGCCGGCACTGCCGTTGACCAGCAGGTTCGGGAAACGGCTGGGCAAGATGGTGGGCTCTTGGGTGCGGCCGTCGTAGTTCGGCGCGAAGTCGACGGTGTCCTCGTCGATGTCGCGGACCATCTCCATGGCCAGTGGCGCCATGCGCGCCTCGGTGTAGCGCATGGCGGCTGCAGCATCGTTGCCCGGAGAACCAAAGTTTCCCTGGCCCTGCACCAAGGGATAGCGCAACGCCCACGGCTGCGCCAACCGGACCAAAGTGTCGTAGATCGCGCTGTCGCCGTGCGGGTGGTAGTCGCCCATGACGGCACCGACGATGCGCGCACACTT
>JBDTTS010000011.1:0-18779 GCA_039930525.1 Actinomycetes bacterium
AGCCGTGTTGTCTTCATGACCTTCTTTGGCGAGAAGCGCTGGGCTGATGACGCGCATCCCCATGAGTCGTCGCGATCCATGACGATCCCGATGGTGGTATTGGCGATCGGTTCGACGGTCCTGGGGTATGTCCTGTACTCCGGAAGCCGAATCGTGCTGTGGCTCGAACCAGTGGTTGGCCCCGAAGAAGAGCACGAGCTCGCCCTTCCGGTTCTCGCGATCACTGCCATCATCTTGACGGTCACCCTGGCGGGGGTCGCTCTTGCCTACGCGATGTACCAACGGGTGCCAGTACCGGTCGAAGCCCCCACTGGCTCGGTGCTCACCAGGGCCGCTCGACGTGACTTCTACCAGGATGCCTTCAATGAGTCCGTTTTCATGCGCCCTGGCCAGTACCTGACTAGGTTCCTCGTCTTCTTCGACAACCGCATCATCGATGGCTTCGTCAACGGGTCGGCCGCGCTCATCGGTGGAGGCTCGGCACGGATGCGTCGCTTGCAAACCGGTTTCGTACGCTCTTACGCGTTGTCCATGCTTGCCGGGGCCGTACTGGTCGTCGGCGTTCTCGTACTGGTGAGGCTCTGACGTGAACGACTTTCCGGTACTGAGCGTCCTCGGCCTGTTGCCGTTTGCGGCTGCCCTGGTCGTAGCAGTCCTGCCGAGCGGCCGCGAGCTGCTCGCCAAGCAGATCGCACTTGCAGTGTCGTTGATCATGCTTGGGCTCACGGTTGCGATGGCACTGTCGTTCGAGCCAGATGCGGCTGAGCCGTTCCAGTTCGTTGAGAAGACGCCATGGATCGAGCACTTCGGGATCAGCTACGCGCTCGGGGTCGACGGCATTGCACTCGTCTTGATCGCCATGGCCGTGTCGCTGGCTCCGGTGGTGGTCCTGGCTGGATGGAACGATGCGGACGACAACGAGCGGCACCGTCCGCAGACCTACTTCGCTCTGATCCTGGCGCTGCTCGGCTGCATCGTCTTTGTCTTCGCTGCTACCGATCTCTTCCTCTTCTACGTGGCCTTCGAGGTCATGCTCGTACCGGTCTACTTCTTGATCGGCATGTTCGGACGCGGTCAGCGCACGTACGCGGCGGTAAAGTTCTTGCTGTACAGCCTTCTCGGAGGGCTGTTGCTGTTGGCCGCCCTGATCGGCCTGTACGTCGTGTCGGCCCAAGAGCTGGGCACCGGAACCTTCGACTGGACGCTCCTCGCTGGCATGCCGATCGATGCCGACACCCAGAAGATCTTGTTCGCGGGATTCTTCTTCGCGTTCGCCGTCAAGGCCCCTATGGTGCCGGTGCATACGTGGCTACCGGACGCGGCTGCCTCGGGGACCCCAGCCACATCGACGTTGCTTGTCGGAGTGCTCGACAAGGTGGCGACCTTCGCCATGCTGCGACTGGTGCTACCGATCTTCCCCGATGCCTCGGAGTGGGCGGCGCCCTTCGTCGTCACGCTGGCTGTCATCAGCATTGTGTACGGAGCGTTGGTGGCGATCGGCCAGACCGATATGTATCGCCTAATTGCCTACGCCTCGGTGTCACACTTCGGCTTCATGATCTTGGGTATTTTCGCCTTTACCGAGATCGGTGGTTCGGGCGCGATGGTCTACATGGTGGCGCACGGCCTCTCGACAGCAGCGCTCTTCCTGGTTGCCGGGTTCCTCGTGAAGCGTCGCGGCTCGAGTCTGATCCCGTCGTTCGGCGGCGTGCAGCGAGTCGCCCCTCTGCTTGCTGGCTTCTTCCTCTTCGCGGGCTTGTCCAGTCTCGCGATGCCGGGCATGGCCAGCTTTGTGGGAGAACTGACGGTGCTCATTGGCTCGTATCAGCGCTGGCCGGTCGCCGCGGCCATCGCAGTGATCGGCATCGTGCTGTCTTCGCTCTACGTCCTGATCATGTACCAGCGGGTGGCACAGGGACCAGAGACCGAGAACGTCAAGGGTATGCGCGACGCCGTTCCGCGTGAGGTCGTGGCGATCGCCCCCATCATCGCGCTCACCCTGGCAATAGGCGTGTTCCCCAAGCCGATCTTCGATGTGGTCAATCCCGCGATCGAGCGCACCTACAGCTTCCTGCAGGTTGACCCTGTCGAAGCGGACGTGCCGGTCGGTGATGTCACCACAGATGACGCCGCCTCCGAGGGCGAGGAGACCGAGTGATGCCGCACCTCGTTGAAGAGTTCACCTCGCCATCGTTTGAATACCAGCTTCTGGCACCCATGCTCGTGGTTTTCGGCGGAACGATTGTCGGGGTGTTGGTTGAGGCATTTGCACCGCGCAGCGCTCGCCGTAGCGTGCAGATTGGGCTGAGCCAAGTCACGCTAGTTGTCGCGTTCATCGTTCTGCTGGCGGTGACGCGTCCCGATGTGGGCGACCTGGCGGCAGCCGGGACTGTCGCGATTGACGGGCCGGCGGTGTTCTTCCAGGGCACGATCCTGGTCTTGGCGTTCCTGTCCTTCATGCTCTTCGTCGAGCGTGGCGTCGACGCGGCCGGCGATGCGTTCACCCCTTCGGCTGCGACGATTCCGGGGAGCGTCGCAGAGCGTGATCTAGCAGCGGCTCGGGTTACCCAGACTGAAATCTGGCCGCTGGCGCTGTTCTCGGTCGGCGGCATGATGCTGTTCGTCGGCGCCAACGACCTGCTGACCTTCTTCGTGGCCCTCGAAGTCATGTCGCTGCCGCTCTACCTTCTGGTCGGTCTTGCGCGGCGCCGGAGGCTGCTCAGTCAAGAAGCGGCGTTGAAGTACTTCCTGCTGGGGTCCTTTTCTTCAGCGTTTCTGCTGTTCGGATCGGCCTTCTTGTTCGGGTACTCCGGTTCGATTTCGTTCGCCGGTATCTACGACTCGCTGTCGAGTGGCGTCGGACTTGACCCGCTGCTGCTCATCGGCACCGGCATGGTTGCCATCGGGCTCTTCTTCAAAGTGGGAGCGGTCCCGTTCCATTCATGGGTTCCCGATGTCTACCAAGGCGCGCCAACACCGGTCACCGCCTTCATGGCTGCCGCCATCAAAGTTGCTGCTTTCGGTGCCATGCTCCGGATCTTCTACGTTGCGCTGGGCGACTACGAGTGGAACTGGCGCCCCATGTTCTGGGTCGTGACGATCTTGACCATCGTGGTCGGGTCGATGCTGGCGATCACGCAGACCGACATCAAACGCATGCTGGCCTACTCGTCGGTGGCCCAAGCAGGGTTCATCCTGATCGGTGTCACGGCCGCATCCGACGCCGGACTCTCAAGCACCATGTTTTACCTCGTCGCTTACGGCTTCGCCACGATCGGAGCGTTCGCGCTTGTGATGTTGGTGCGCGACGGCACTTCTGAGGCCACTCATCTGTCGCGGTGGGCCGGCCTTGGCCGCAGCTCTCCCCTGTTGGCCGGGGCCATGTCGCTGTTCCTCCTGTCCTTTGCCGGAATTCCCCTCACGAGCGGATTCATTGGCAAGTTCTTGGTCTTTGAAGCCGCTGTCGATGGCGGAGCCACTCCGCTGGTGATCGTTGGCGCGGTGCTGAGTGCTGTCGCGGCGTTCTTCTACGTCCGAGTAATCGTGTTGATGTACTTCTCGGACCCACCCGACGAGTCCCCGTCGATTGCGCTCCCCGGTGCTGCAATGACGCTGACTTTAGCGGTGTGTGCGGCGGGAACGATTGCACTTGGCGTGGTCCCAGGCCCGGTCATCGACCTGGCGCAGGAAGCCGCGACGTTCGTCCGCTGACATGAACGACTTTGACCTCGGTGACATCGACGCAGGACTGGCGTCGTCGCTCACCGATGGCCTGGACGACGTCGAGAAGCTGCTCAGGACCTCGCTCGATTCGGACTACCCCTTTGCCACCGAGGCGTCCAGGCACCTCGTCGACGCTGGAGGCAAGCGGTTTCGTCCGCTGCTTGTCCTGTTGGCTGCGCATTTCGGCGATCCGCGGGCGCTTGGGGTGGTGCCGTCAGCTGCCGTCGTCGAACTTACGCACCTCGCGACTCTGTACCACGACGACGTCATGGACGAGGCAGACCTGCGCCGTGGGGCGTCGTCGGCGAATGCACGGTGGGGAAACACGGTCGCTATTCTCACCGGCGACTTCCTCTTTTCAAGGGCTTCTGAGCTGCTGGCTGACCTTGGGCCAGAAGCTGTACGGATTCAGGCACAGACATTCGGCCGGCTCGTCGTCGGGCAGATCCAGGAGACCGTCGGACCAGGCGAGAATGATGATCCGGTCGAGCACTATCTCGGCGTCGTGGCCGACAAAACCGGTTCACTGATCGCCACCTCTGGACGGTTCGGCGCCATGATGTCTGGCGCCAGCCGCGACATCGTCGACGTCATGACTGCTTATGGCGAGCTCATCGGAGTGGCCTTCCAACTCGCCGACGACGTCCTCGATGTCAGCAGCGACAGCCTTGACTCGGGCAAGACCCCTGGCACTGACCTGCGTGAGGGTGTCCGCACGCTGCCGATTCTGCATGCACTGGCCTCAACCGATTCGGCCGATGCCGAGTTGCGCGACCTGCTTCGGGGCGACCTCTCTGACGATGGCCGCCATGTCCGAGCCCTCGAGCTCTTGCGAGCCAGTTCGGCGATGACTTCGGCCAGGGCCGATCTGCAGCGGCACTCTGATGCTGCGCGCGCCGCTCTGGCGCCGCTGCCGGCAGGTCCGGCGAAAGCCGCACTTGAGTATCTGTGCGATGCCGTCATCTCACGCGTTGGCTGAACGAGCGGCGTAGCCTGGGTGGTCACCGGACGTGAGGAGGGCCATGAGAAGTCCCAGTCAGATGCTGGCTCGTTCCGTGGAGTGGCTTCGCATCACACTGTGGCGCGACCGAGAGCGAAGAGCCGCCGCCCAGCAGCGGGAGACCGAAGAGCGCGATGAGATGACGCGAAAGGGCCTCTTGCGACGGATACCCCCGATTGGACTCTGATTAGGGTTCTTTAGCGAGCCTCCTGCGCCGCTTCGTCGATCTCCAGGTCGAGCCGTGGTCGACCGCGTCGAACGGCCATCGCCCCGTCTATCGCCAGCACGACCAGTGCCGACCACACCAAGGAAAAACCGATCCAGCGCGAGAGAGGCATCGGTTCGTCGTAGACGTACACGCCAATCAGGAACTGCAGAACCGGTGCGGTGTACTGCAGCAAGCCAATCCAGGTGAGGGGGAGTCGGGTTGCTGCGGCCCCGAAGAACAAGAGGGGAACCACCGTCACCACGCCGAGGGACGCCAGTAGCGCAGCCATCTGTGGCCCCTCGGTGACGAAGGCGCTGGAACCTGTAGAGGCCAGGAAACCGAGATAGACGAGCGCGATCGGAGCCAGGATCGCAGTCTCTGCCGAAAGACTCTCGACAGCGCCCATGTTGAGCGTCTTCTTCACGAGGCCGTAGGTGCCGAAGCTCACCGCGAGTGTCAAAGCAATCCACGGGAGCCCGCCGTAGGCGATGGTGAGTACGACGACGGCAAGTGCTCCAAGACCCACGGCGGCCCACTGCGGCCGACGCAGACTCTCCTTGAGCAGGACGACTCCGAACAGGACGCTGACGAGCGGATTGATGAAGTAGCCGAGCGAGGTCTGCACCACTTGTTGGCTGTTGACGCCATAGATGTAGAAGCCCCAGTTAAGCGCGATGGTCACCGCCGCGACGGGAAGGAGCAGCCGGCGATGTCGGTCGCGGATGACTGCCTTGATCCAGGACCACCTTCGAGCGACGATCAGAACGACAACCAGCACCAGCAGTGACCAGACGATGCGGTGGGCCAGGATCTCGACCGGAGGTGTCGGATCGAGGAGCGGGAAGTAGAGCGGGAAGAGCCCCCACAGCAGGTATGCCGACAGGCCGTAGATGAGACCTCGACGCCGCTCCGACACCACGCCATCCTGTCACCTCGCGTGTCGGGGCCGACAACGGTCAGGAATCGACCGTCCAGGTGTCCTTGCCCGCGATCAGCTGCTCGAGGATTGACCGGTCGCCAGGTCCTTGGTCGTCGACAGCTGCCGCGATCTGCTCGTGCAGCAGGTCGTCGTAGGTGGCTCGGTGCACGTCGCGGTAGACGCCGATGGCGGTGGTCCGGAGCGAGGCGGGATCGGCCAACCGCGACAGGGCGAACGCAACCTCTGGGTTTGGGGCGTGTGCGTCGTGCACCAGCAGGCGTTTGGTGCCGTACTCGGCGACGTCGACGACGCGCAGCGTCCCATCTGGCATTCGGCTCACGCCGTGCTGCCCCTCTGCTCCGAACCGGATCTTCTGCCCATGCTCCAGCCGGATCACCGCGTCGTCGCGGGTGTCGGGTGATTTCAGCAGCTCGAAGGCTCCATCGTTGAAGATATTGCAGTTCTGGTAGATCTCGACGAGGGCTGTTCCTCGATGGTGTGCCGCTGCCCGAAGAACACTCGTCAGGTGCTTTCGATCCGAGTCAATGGTTCGTGCCACGAACGACGCCTCGGCCCCGAGCGCCAGCGAGACCGGGTTGAACGGCACGTCCAACGAGCCGAGTGGAGTCGACTTGGTGACCTTGCCCTGCTCTGAGGTCGGCGAGTACTGGCCCTTGGTGAGGCCGTAGATTCGATTGTTGAAGAGCAAGACCTTCAGGTTCACGTTTCGCCGAAGCGCATGGATCAGGTGGTTTCCACCGATGGACAGCGCATCGCCGTCGCCAGTGACAACCCAGACCGAGAGGTCGGGACGCGAGATGGCGAGCCCGGTGGCGATGGCTGGAGCTCGGCCGTGGATGGAGTGCATGCCGTAGGTGTTCATGTAGTACGGGAAGCGCGACGAGCAGCCGATCCCCGAGACGAAGACGATGTTCTCGCGACGGATCTTCAGCTCGGGCAGGAACGACTGCACCGCGGCGAGGACTGCGTAGTCACCGCATCCCGGACACCACCGCACTTCCTGATCGGTCTTGAAGTCCTTGGTGGTGAGAGGTTCGTCAACTGTGGGGATCCCGGCCAGGGGGTCGAGGTGGGCGTCCTTGCCTGCGGCGGCTGCGATCAGGCCGAATCCGGGCGCTGGGCTATTCATCGGTGGCGGCCTCCTGAATGACCGAGGCGAGCTCGGCGGCTTTGAAGGGCAGCCCCCGAACCTGCGTGTACGAGACGACGTCGACGAGGAAGCGGCCACGAAGGATCAGCGCAAGTTGTCCGAGATTCATCTCGGGCAGGAGCACCTTGCGGTAGCCCTTGAGCACCTGCTCGGTGTTCTCCGGCAGCGGGTTGAGATGGCGGAAGTGCGCTTGAGCCACGTGCAGACCCGCGTCGCGACATCTGCGGACGGCGGCACCGATGGGTCCATAGGTCGATCCCCACCCGAGCACGAGGATGTCGGCATCGCCGTCTGGGTCGTCGACCGCCAGCGGGGGAATCGAAGCGGCGATGCGTTCGACCTTGGCCTGCCTCGTACGCACCATCAGGTCGTGGTTGGCCGGGTCGTACGAAATGCTCCCACTGCCGTCCTGCTTCTCGAGTCCACCGATGCGGTGCTCAAGCCCCGGTGTTCCGGGGGCCGCCCAGGCGCGGGCCAGCGTCGTGGGATCGCGCAGGTAGGGCCAGAACTCGTCGCTGCCATCGTCGGCGGTGTGGTTGGGATGGGTAGCAAAAAGCGGGTCGATGGTGGGAAGTGCGTCGAGGTCGGGCAGACGCCAAGGCTCGGAACCGTTGGCGAGGTAGCCGTCTGACAACAGGATGACTGGGGTCCGGTAGGTGATGGCGATGCGGACCGCGTCGACGACCGCGTCGAAGCAGTCGCTCGGCGACCGAGGTGCCACGACTGGCACGGGCGCCTCACCGTTGCGGCCGAAGAGGGCTTGCAACAGGTCGGACTGCTCGGTCTTGGTGGGCAGCCCGGTCGACGGCCCGCCTCGCTGGATGTTGCAGATCACCAGAGGGAGCTCCAGCGAGACCGCCAGACCCACTGTCTCGGCCTTGAGGGCCAAGCCGGGACCTGACGTGGTCGTGACGCCCAGGTGGCCACCGAACGCCGCTCCGAGCGCAGCTCCGATACCGGCGATCTCGTCTTCAGCCTGAAACGTGCGGATGCCGAAGCGCTTGTGCTTGCTGAGCTCGTGGAGGATGTCGGAGGCCGGAGTGATTGGGTACGACCCAAGAAAGAGCGGTAGCGAGGACCGCCACGACGCGGCGAGCAGCCCGTACGCCATGGCGAGGTTGCCGCTGATGTTTCGGTAGCGGCCCGGGCGAACTGGTGCCGGCTTGATCTCGTAGGAGACTGAGAAGTCTTCGGTTGTCTCGCCAAAGCTCCAGCCGGCCTCGAACGCGATCGTGTTGGCGCGCAACAAGTTGGGTTTGTCGGCAAACTTCTTGGCGAGAAATTCGATCGTGCCTTCGGTGGGACGGTGGTACAGCCAACACAGGAGCCCAAGCGCGAACATATTCTTCGCTCGCTCAGCCTCCTTTCGGGTCACCTCGACGTCCTTCAGGGCCTCGACGGTCATCGAGGTCAACGGGATCGCATGGACGCGGTATGCGTCCAGCGAACCGTTCTCCATCGGGCTCTCGGTGTAGCCCACCCGCTGCAGGTTTCGCTTGGTGAACTCATCGGTGTTGACGATGAGGTCAGAACCGCGTGGAAGGTCGGGCAGATTGGCCTTAAGCGCCGCTGGGTTCATGGCGACCAGGACGTTTGGGGCGTCTCCCGGCGTCATGATGTCGTGGTCGGCGAAGTGCAGCTGAAAGGCTGACACACCTGGCAGAGTGCCGGCGGGGGCGCGGATCTCGGCCGGGAAGTCGGGCAGGGTCGCAAGATCGTTGCCCAGGAGCGCCGTCTCGCTCGTGAACCGGTCACCGGTCAGCTGCATGCCATCGCCGCTGTCGCCTGCGAACCGGATGATCACCCGATCTAGCTGCACTACTTGCTTACCCACGGTCTGATGGTACGTCGCGAGCTCCCCCTACGATGGGACGCCGGGCACCGAGAACCGAACTGAGCATCGAACCGAGCATCGAACACTGGGTGGAGGCGGCTGCCGTGGAGGGTACGTACAGCGGCACCTACGGCGTGGTGGCTGCCGCGATCGCGCTTGGAGCCGCCTTCGTGATCACGGGGATGGTGGCCAACCGGCTGTTACGGCCGTCGGTCCCCACTGCCGAGAAGTACACGACCTATGAGTGTGGGCTTGACCCTGTTGGCGGCGATTGGTCGCAGACGCACATCCGCTATTACGTGTTCGCCTACCTTTATGTCATCTTCGCCGTCGATGCGGTGTACCTCTTTCCGTGGGCCACGGTCTTCGACGCCGAGGGCTACGGGCTGGTCACGTTGGTCGAAATGGTGGTATTCATCGGATTCCTGGCAACTGGTATCGGCTACGCCTGGCGACGCGGCGTGTTGAGGTGGGTGTGACATGACGTCCGTCGATTTGCCAGAACCACGCATCGGGCCGTTGGCCGCGGTGGCGCCAAAGCCAGTGCGGCTGGTGCTGAACTGGGGTCGGCGCTACAGCCTGTGGGTGTTCAACTTTGGACTCGCCTGTTGCGCAATCGAGTTCATTGCGACGTCCATGAGCCGGTACGACTTCATTCGGCTGGGTGTCATCCCGTTCGCCCCGGGCCCGCGTCAAGCTGACCTCATGGTGGTTTCTGGCACGGTCACCGACAAGATGGCACCCGCGATCAAACGCCTCTACGAGCAGATGCCCGAACCGAAGTACGTGATCTCATTCGGCGCATGCTCGAACTGTGGCGGACCGTATTGGGACAGCTACGCAGTGACCAAAGGCGTCGACCAGATCATTCCCGTTGACGTGTACGTGCCTGGCTGCCCTCCGCGCCCAGAAGCGCTTCTGCAGGGGATCATGAAGCTGCAGGAGAAGATCGCTGACGAGAATGTGGGCACTCGGTACCGACCCTCGGCGAGGGCGCTGACCAACCCCCTGGTGGAGCCGTCATGACCGATCCGACGAGCGAAGTGACTCACGGGCCCAGTCTGCAGCCGCTCATCGACGCGATGTCCGGCGCGTCTGTCTCTGCGGAGGTAACTCAGAGCTTTGGCGATGTCACTGTCGCTGTCCCCGCTGATCAGTGGCCGGCTGCGCTGGCTGCACTGCGCGACTCCCTCGGGTTGTGCTTCTTCGACTGGCTGTCTGCAGTGGACGAGGGGGAGTACTTCAGCATCTTCTGCCACCTGTACGCCCCCAGCAGCCGCGACCATGTGCTCGTGCGTACGCAGATCCCCGGCGAGAGCCCTGCCTTGGCGACAGCCACACAGGTCTTTCGAGGTGCGGCTTGGCACGAGCGAGAGACCCACGAGATGTTCGGCATCGACTTTCCCGGTCATGGATACCTTGCGCCGCTCCTTCTGTCAGACGAGTTCGAGGGTCACCCCCTGCGCAAAGACTTCGTGCTCACCGCTCGGGTGTCGAAGTCGTGGCCAGGGGCGAAGGAGCCGGGCGAATCTGGAGACGGGTCACCCAGCCGTCGCAAGATGCAACCCCCAGGCGTCCCCGACCCCCAGTGGGGCCCCCGCGTGATCGGTGCTGAGAGTGCTGCCGATGACTGAGGTGCTCGAGGCCATTGCCCGCCTCTTGATCGTCTTCATCGCCTTCCTCACGCTTCCACTGCTTGTCGGGCAGCTCGAACACAAGGCCATGGCGCATATGCAGTCCAGGGTTGGGCCGATGTATGCCGGTGGGTTTCATGGCTGGGCGCAACTGGTGGCCGACGGCGTAAAATTCGCACAGAAAGAAGCGATCGTTCCTGCCGCAGCTGACCGGACCGTTTTCCGCCTGGCGCCGGCGCTGGCGTTGATTCCGTACTTCGTTGCCATGATCGCGATTCCAGTCGGACCCGATCTCGTCGGCCGTGACATTGACGCGGGCGTCTTCTTCGTCCTCGCTGTCATGGGAGTGGGAGTGATCGGAACGCTGATGGCCGGTTGGGCGAGTGCGAACAAGTACTCGCTCCTCGGGGCGGTGCGTCAGGTTTCACAGCTCATGGCCTACGAGCTGCCCTTCGTCCTGGCGGCAGCTTCGGTGGCGATGGCCGCGGGTTCTGTGGGATTCACCGACATCGTCGATGCCTGGCAGCCGTGGTGGCTCCTGTGGCAGCTTCCAGCCGCCGTGGTCTTCTTTGTCGCAGGGCTTGCTGAGCTGAACCGGCCGCCGTTCGACATGCCGGTTGCCGATGCCGAGATCATCTTTGGCCCCTACACCGAGTACTCGGGCCTGCGTTTTGCTCTCTTCCTGCTCGCCGAGTACGCCGGAATTGTTCTCCTCTGCCTTCTGACGTCGGTGCTCTTCCTCGGTGGATGGAACGGCCCGTTCGTCGACTCATGGCTCTGGACGTTTGCCAAGGCGGGGGTGCTCGCCTTTGTCGTGATCTGGCTGCGAGTCAGCTATCCCAGACTGCGCGCTGACCAGCTGCAGAAGCTGGCCTGGCAGATTCTGATTCCAGTGGCGTTGGCGCAGCTGCTGCTGACCGGGGTGGTGACAGTCGCATGGTGAGTGGCGCTGGACGCAGTGACGAAAAGGGTGTCGGACTGCTGAAGGGTCTGGGGATCACGCTGACCTCGATGACGAGACGATCGATCACCGAGCAGTACCCAGACGTCAAACCCGAGCTGCCGCCGAGATCACGGGGGGTGATCGCACTTTTCGACGAGAACTGCACCTCGTGCATGCTCTGCGCTCGGGAGTGCCCGGATTGGTGTATCTACATCGACTCGCACAAAGAAGTCATTCCAGCGCCCGAGGAGGGTGGCCGCGAGCGAACCAGAAATGTCCTCGATCGGTTCGCGATCGACTTCTCGCTCTGCATGTATTGCGGCATCTGCATCGAGGTGTGCCCATTCGACGCGCTTTTCTGGTCACCAGAGTTTGAATACGCCGAGTTTGACATTCGCACGATGACTCATGAGAAGGAAAGGCTGGGTCAGTGGATGCTGACTGTCCCGCCCCCACCTGCCCTCGACCCAGCGGCCGCCGACCCCAAAGAACTGCAGAGCCTTCGTAAGAAGGCTGGGGCCAAGCCACCCCCCGCTGACGGGACCGACGACACGTGAGCGACCGGTCTCTGCTGTCACCGACCGGTGTCGACATCGTGTTCGCGCTGCTGGCCGCCGTTGCCATCACATCGGCCGTCGCGGTCGTGACCACGAAGCAGGTCGTTCACGCGGCACTTTGGCTCGTGGTCTCGCTGGGTGCCGTTGCCGGCTGCTATCTCGTGATGACCGCTGAGTTCGTCGCGTGGATGCAGGTGCTGATTTATCTTGGCGCTGTCGTTGTCTTGTTGCTCTTCGGCATGATGTTGACGCGAGCTCCCATCGGACCCTCGGACGACTTGACGGGGGCGAATCGGCTGGCAGCGCTCTTTGCAGCAGTCGCCGTTACCGCCGTGCTCGCCGTGCTCGTGGTGGACGCCTTTGCCAGCACGATGATCGATGTGAGCGGCGAGGTTTCAACAGCAAACGTGATGGGCGAGGCGCTGTTTCGCTATTGGGTGCTGCCCTTTGAGGCGCTCTCTGTGCTGCTGCTCTCTGCGCTGGTAGGAGCGATAGCTCTCTCCAAGACGGACGAGGAGGCCTAGGTGCATCTCTGTTTGCCGCTGCTTCTCTCCGTGGGCCTCTTCGGCATTGGTACCTATGGCCTTTTGGTGCGGCGCAATGCGATTCTCGTCTTGATGTCGGTAGAGCTCATGCTGAACGGCGTCAACGTCAGCCTGGTGGCGTTTGATGTCTACTGGGCAGAGGCGCTGCGAGCTGGTCAGTCGCTGGCGATCTTCGTCATCACAATCGCGGCGGCAGAGATCGGGCTTGGTCTGGCCATTCTCTTGCTGCTCTACCGGATGCGCGGAACCATCGCCATCGACGAGGCGACCGACCTTCGTGAGGGATCCCCGTGACCGCTCCTCTGGTCATGGTGCTGCTGCCAGCGGTGGCGGCGTTCGTTGGTCTGCTCGTTGGCGGGGCGTCACGGCCAGCGGCAGCTGCGGTTGCGGTGGCAGGGCCCCTTGCTGCGCTGGTGATTGCGGTCTCGCTCGTTGCCCAGCGACCGTGGGACGACCCGATCGTCGATACCGGGTTCGGCGGCGCCCTGCAGCCCTTGCCATCTGCCACCGTCGTAGACGGTCTCGCCATCACCGTGGCGCTGATGGTCTGCACTGTGGCGACCCTGGTACAGGTCTACTCGATCGGTTATATGAAGCACGAGCCGCGGTACCCCAGCTATTCGGCGTTCGTTTCGCTCTTTACGGCGGCCATGTTGGCGGTCGTGGTGGCCGGCGACCTGGTGTTCTTGGTCATCGGCTGGGAGGTCATGGGTCTTTGTTCCTACCTGTTGATCGGCCAAAACTGGGAACGGGAGGAGGCCCGGCAGGCGGCCGTCAAAGCGTTCCTGGTCACCAAGGTGGGTGACATCGGCTTCATCATCGGTGTGGTGGTGCTCATCGGTGCCACGGCAACGACGATGATCCCCCAGGCCGTTCAAGCCGCGGCCGCCGATCCCACCGTCGCAACGGTGGCCTCTGGGCTGATTCTCCTCGGGGTTCTCGGCAAGTCCGCACAGTTCCCGTTCCACGACTGGCTGCCCGATGCCATGGCGGGCCCGTCGCCAGTGAGTGCGTTGATCCATGCGGCAACGATGGTGGCGGCTGGTGTTTACGTTGTCGCGCGGTTCTACCCGATGTTCTTGGCGGCTCCCGGCGTGCTCACGGTCATGGCAATCATCGCTTGCCTCTCGATGCTCGGTGCCGCGGCCATCGCCGTCGTACAGACCGACATCAAGCGCGTTTTGGCGTGGTCGACGGTGAGCCAGCTGGCGTACATGGTCGCGGCTCTGGCCGTTGGGTCAAGGGACGCGGCGGTGTTCCACCTGCTGTCGCACGCCTTCTTCAAGGCATTGCTCTTCCTCGCGGCCGGTGCCGTCATTCACAGCGTTGGCAGCAGCTCGTTGCGCGACCTCGGGGGTCTGCGACGGGCGATGCCGGTGACGTTCGCCACGATGACGATCGGGCTGCTCGCACTCGTCGGAGTGTTCCCGCTTGCCGGCTTCTTCAGCAAAGAGTCTGTGCTGATCGCGGCCGAGCATGCGGCCAACGGTGACGAAGTGGTGGCAGCGTGGGTCGGCTGGATGGTCCTGGTGGTTGCCATCGTCACAGTCACGGTGACCGCCATGTATGCGGTTCGACTGTGGCTTCTTACTTGGACTGGCCCACGGCCGAGCCCAGCCAAAGGCGTGCACGAAGTGCCGCCCGTGATGTACCTGCCGCTTGTGGCCCTGGCGGTGCCCACGCTGTTGTTCGGTGCGCTCGCGCTGGACGCCGATGCCTTGCCCACCTGGATCAAGGCGACTGCCACCGAGCCGTCGGTCGGAGCCGTGGCCCTCACACCCGAACTCGTCACCATCGCGCTCTCGGTGATCGCCGTGCTCGTCGGGGCGATCCTTGGGCTTCGCGCGAGCCGTCGCCAGGAACCGGATCTTGGTCGCCCATTTCTTGCCAACGGACTGGGCGTGGACACTGCCTATGACTGGTTGGTGGTGCGTCCGTTCCTTTTCGTCGTGCGGTGGACGACACGTTTCGACCGTCACGTCATCGGCCGGGCCGTCGCCGGGGTCGGATCAGGCACTACTGGCGCAGCTGAGCAGTTGCAGCACAACTATCGCGGTGACGTCCAGCGCTATGTATCGACGGCTCTCACCGCTCTCATCGTGGCTGTCGTCATCGTGCTCGTAACGGTCGCAACATGACCTCAACCTGGCTACTCCCCACACTTCTCGTTCTGCCGCTCATCGGCGCAGTCGTTCTGTTGGTGGCTGGCGTGCAGGCTGAACGATGGGCCGTGTGGCTCGGCGTCGCCGTACAGTCGTTCGGGCTGCTGTTGACCTTGCTGGCTCTTGTCAGTTTCAACCTGGAGCAGGCCGGGTCTATGCACTTCGTCGTCGATGCCGAGTGGATTCCCGAGCTATTCATCGGTTTCCGGATCGGCGTCGATGGCATATCCCTGCCCCTGGTGGCGCTCACGTCATTGCTCGGTTGGTGCGCCGCCATCTACACGGTTCGTCGAGTTCCCGAACCAGGTCGAGCCCGGGGGTTCGTTGGACTGCTGCTTCTGCTACAGGTCGGCATGCTGGGAACCTTCATGGCGCTGGACTTGATTCTCTTCTTCGTCTTCTTCGAAGTTGTGCTCGCCCCGATGTGGTTCTTGATCGCGTTCTGGGGAACCGGTCAGCGCCGCCGTGCTGCCAACACCTTCATCTTGTACACGGTGCTTGGGTCGGTGGTAATGCTCGTCGGCTTCCTCATCATCATGGTTGAGACCGGTTCCTCTGACATGGTGGTCCTGGCCGACGGCTTGGGCGCCCAAATGTCGGGCGGTGCCCAGATGGCCGCAGCCCTGTTGGTTCTGGGCGGGTTGGCCGTCAAGACGCCGATGTGGCCATTTCACACCTGGCTTCCGGATGCCCACACGGCGGCTCCGACGGTGGGCTCGGTCTTGCTGGCCGGCGTCCTGCTGAAGATGGGCACCTACGGAATGGTGCGCATCGTCGTTCCGACGCTGCCCGATGCCATGGTTCAGATCGCCCCCTACCTGGCCGCCTTCGCCGTGATCGGCATCCTCTACGGGGCCGTGGCAAGTTACGGCCAGCACGACCTCAAGCGCGTCATCGCCTTCTCATCGGTCGGACACATGGGTTTTGTTCTGCTCGGCATCTCGACGCTCTCAGTCGTCGGCATCAACGCCGCGCTCTTCGGAAACATCGCCCACGGCATCATCACCGGGCTGCTCTTCTTTGTGGTGGGGGGCATCAAGGACCGCACGGGAACCACATCCTTCGACCGCCTCCCGCGTGGGCTGTACTCGTCGGCACCGCACTTGGGATTCCTTCTGGGGTTCGCGGCGGTTGCCAGCCTCGGCATGCCCGGTCTGGCCGGTTTCTGGGGCGAGTTTTTGGCGCTCGTCGGCGCCTACGAGCCAGCCTTGCCGCAACTGTCGTTCTATCGCGTGATGCTTGTGCTGGCTGCGATTGGCATGGTGCTCGCTGCCGCCTACTTCCTGAGGGTCCTTCGTCGTGTGGGCCAAGGTCCAACGCCGGAAGGTCCGCTTGACGATGTCGCGGCCGATGAGTGGCTGGCGTGGTCTCCGCTGATCGCGCTCACGGTCGTCTTGGGGGTAGCCCCGGTGCTGGTGTTCGAGCTCACTGAACCAGCCGTGCGGGTCGTCATGGAGTCGGTAGGAGGTGCTCTGCCGTGACGATCCAGTCGATCGACCTCATGACGCTGGCACCCACCTTGGTCGTGGCACTGGGGGCGTTGGTTGCCCTCATCGCAGAGCTCGTGACACGGCGTGGTCAGGTAGCGGTAGCGGTAGGTGTGGTGTCGCTTTTGGTCGCTGTGCCGCTCGCGGTATCGGCGAGCGGTGAGCAGACGCTCTGCAATGGAGCCGACGGCTCGTGCTCTTACGTCGTGTCTCCACTTTCGGTTGCACTCCAAGTGATTGTTCTGGTGAGCAGCGTGGTGGTGCTGCTGATGGCGTCTGCAGACATTACTGATCGTCGCGTACCTGGCGGTGAGTTTGTCTTCCTCACGCTCTGTTCGGGCTCGGGCGCAGTGCTCATCCCAGCAACAAATGACTTGGTCACTTTGATCGTTGCTCTTGAGGTCGTGTCGCTCCCGACGTTCGCACTCGTGGCGTTGCGAAACGATGAACCGCGCGCAGCCGAAGCCGCATTGAAGGGATTCATCTTCTCGATCGCGTCCGTGGCCGTCTCGCTCTACGGAATCGCACTCCTCTACGGGACTACTGGCGTTGTGGCGCTCGATCAGCTCGCGATCGCTGCGAGTGTCAGTGAACCCACGCCGCTGGCAACGGCTGGCCTCGTCATGGTGCTCGCGGTGATCGCCTTCAAGATCGCTGCCGTACCGTTCCACGCCTGGGCCCCTGACACCTACCAAGGCGCCACGGTTCCGGTGGCGGCTTATCTCTCGGTGGTGTCGAAGGCGGCCGGATTCAGCGCTCTGCTGCTCGTCACCTGGACGTTCGCCGGCTGGAGCCAGGTGTGGGCGCCGGTCGTCGCTGTCCTCGCTGCCGTGACCATGCTGGTCGGAAACTTGGTGGCTCTTCGGCAGCGGCACGCCGTTCGCCTGCTTGCGTGGTCGTCGATTGCCCAGGCTGGCTACATCTTGGTCCCGCTCGCCGCGGTCGGTGGTTCCGTCGCCTGGGGGGTGGGGGTTTCGGGTGCCGTCGTGGGCTACCTGGTCGCCTATGCGGCGATGAACCTCGGAGCCTTTGCAGTCGTAGCGATGGTGGCACGGCATACGGGCGCGACGTCACTCGATGACTTTCGTGGCCTGGTCTGGCAGAGCCCCTGGTTGGCCGTGGCGCTGGCGTTCTTCCTGGCCAGCTTGGCAGGACTGCCCCCGGGTCTGATCGGCCTGCTGGTCAAGGTTCGGGTGCTGATCGTCCCGGTCGACGCCGGCCTCTGGTGGCTCGCAGCAGTCATGGCAGTGGCTACCGTGATTGGGCTCGCCTACTACCTCCCTTGGGCTGCTCAGCTGTTCCGGCGCCCGTTGGCGCACGCAGAGTCGGACTCCGCACCGACCCTGAGTGGCCCCTGGACGTCGAGCGTCGCCGTTGCTGTCTGCCTTGTCTTCACGGTGGCGTTCTCGATCGCCCCGTCGCTCGCGTTGGGTCTTGCTGACCGACTGTGACGCGACGCGGCGCCGTGTACAACTGAGTGATAGAAGTAGAGGCATGAACCGCTCGGTAAACGGCATCAAGACTGCCTTCCTGCTGGCCTTGATGGCTGCGGTGATCATGGTGATCGGTGTGTGGCTCGGTGGTACGACGGGTTTGGTGATCGCATTCGTCATCGCCATCGGCATGAACGCCTTCTCGTACTGGAACAGTGGCTCGCTGGCGATTCGCGCGATGCACGCGCGTCCGGTAACTGAGGCTGAACAGCCAACGATGTATCGCATCGTTTCGAACCTGGCGATGCAGCAGGGTGAGCCAATGCCACAGCTGTACGTGTCACCCACCATGGCTCCCAATGCCTTTGCGACCGGCAGAAACCCGCAGAACGCCAAGGTGTGCTGCACCGATGGCATTCTTCAGCTGCTTGACGAGCGCGAGCTGCGTGGCGTCCTGGCGCATGAGTTGGCCCACGTCTACAACCGCGACATCCTGATCGCATCGGTGGCAGCGACGATGGCGTCGGTCATCATGTTCGTCGCTCAGTTCGCGTGGCTGCTGCCCATCGGTGGAGATCGCCAGCGTGGAAACATCTTCGGTTCGATAGCGCTGATGATTCTGGGGCCGATCGCGGCGTCGCTGATTCAGTTCGCCATCAGCCGTTCGCGTGAGTTCCAGGCCGACCAGTCGGGAGCGCAGTACACCGGTGACCCGATGGCGCTGGCCTCTGCTCTGCGCAAGCTGGAGGCGGGAACCCAGGCCGCGCCGATGCGTCCCGAACCAGAGCTCGAGACCGCGAGCGCTCTGATGATTGCCAACCCGTTCCGGGTCGGGGGCATGACCAAGCTTTTCTCGACCCACCCCCCGACGGCCGACCGCGTGGCGCGGCTGGAAGAAATGGCCGGCTACCGGTGATTGACTAACTGATCAGTCAGTCAGTAAGGTCGGCAGACTGACCGGGAGGTTCGAATGGCTCAGAAGTATGACGCCGTCGTCATCGGGGGCGGGCACAACGGTCTGGTCGCCGCTGCCTACCTGGCCAAATACGGCAAACGCGTCGTGGTGCTCGAAGCCCGGCACAAGACCGGCGGCGCAGCCGATACGAGTCAGCCGTGGCCGGAGGCTCCTGAGTTCAAGGTGACGACGCTGTCGTACACGATGA
>JBDTTS010000012.1:0-17830 GCA_039930525.1 Actinomycetes bacterium
AGGCGCCGATGCCACCGGCCACCCGTCCGATGAGTTGGCCGCACGCCGTCAGGCCCGCAGTACCGGCCGACGATAGACTGAGCAAGCCGATAACCCCGGCGGAAGAGTTCCTGGCAGCCAGCGAGGACGCCGAAGGAGCAATTCTCCCCAGAAACTCTCAGGCCCCCGGACCGTTGGGACAGGCACCTCTGGAAAGCGGGCGCGAGCCCCGCCGACGGTGCAAGCACCGAGACCGCTGAAGCGGTAGCGCTGCGAACCTCTCAGGTGCAGATGACAGAGGGGGAGCCCCGTCCACCCGTTTCTGGAGGCGCTCCCGTGACCGATCCCGTTGTAACCGATACTGCTGCGACCGACACTGCGGCTGATCCTGATCTTCTCACTCGGCAGAATCCGGCGACGGCACCGCTGATTGACCTCGAGACGCACATGCCGTTCGTGCGCCGTCACGTCGGACCTGGCGAGTCGCAGACCGAGCATATGGTCAAGGCCCTGGGGCGGGCGAGCCTCGACGCAGTGATCGACGAAGCCGTTCCCGAGGCAATCAGGATGGGGGAGCGGCTGGCACTGCCGCCCGCGCTGTCCGAAGTCGAGGTGGTGGACGAGCTTCGCGAGCTGGCCTCCAAGAACCGCCCCATGGTGCAAATGATCGGCTTGGGCTACTACGACACCTTCACCCCCGCGGTCATCCAGCGACGAGTTCTGGAGAACCCGGGCTGGTACACGGCGTACACGCCCTACCAACCCGAGATCAGCCAGGGACGCCTCGAGGCTCTCCTCAACTTTCAAACCATGATCGAGGACCTCACCGCACTCCCCACGGCAAACGCTTCGTTGCTCGATGAGGCGACCGCGGTAGCTGAGGCTATGACGATCGCGGTCCGAGCCGTCAAAGGCTCACAGCGGCTCGTGGTTGACGCCGACGTGTTTCCGCAGACGCTCGCTGTCCTGCAGACTCGCGCCCGTCCGCTAGGGATCGAGATAGAGGTGCGCGATCTGCGAACCGAAGGCCTTCCCGCCGGGGACATCGCCGGGTTGGTGGTGCAGTACCCGGCCGGTAGCGGCGTTGTTCGCGACCCGGAACCGCTCATCGAAGCGGCCCATGCTCGCGGGGCGCAAGCGATCGTCATCGCCGACCTGCTGGCATTGACGATCCTCAAGCCGCCGGGCGAGATGGGGGCAGACGTCGTCGTCGGCACCTCGCAGCGCTTCGGCGTCCAGCTCGGCTTCGGTGGCCCCCACGCGGGGTATATGGCGGTCAGGTCAGGACTCGAGCGGCAGCTCCCTGGCCGGCTGGTGGGCGTCTCGATCGACGCCGACGGCGCCCCCGCCTACCGACTTGCTCTTCAGACTCGTGAACAGCACATCAGGCGTGAGAAGGCGACCAGCAATATCTGCACGGCGCAGGTCCTGCTGGCGGTGATGGCCAGCATGTACGCCGTCTACCACGGCCCCGACGGTTTGCGCGGCATCGCGCACCGCACTCATCGGTTCGCCCGACTCGTTGCGGTCGGGCTCGAACAGGCCGGGCACCACGTCGTGCACGAGCACTTCTTCGACACTGTTCTTGTCCGGGTTCCAGGCCGCGCCGAAAGGGTGCTGCGCGCGGCCCGCGGCCGTGGGATCAACCTGCGGCACGTCGACAGCGACACCGTCGGCATCAGCACGGACGAGGTCACGTTGCGGTCGAACGTCGAGGGAGTGTGGGCGTCATTCGGGATCGACGGGCTCGACATTGATGCGCTTGACGCCCGGATCTTGGCTGAGGGCGACATCGGCGTCGCACCAGAGCTGATGCGAAGGTCTGAGTTCTTGACGCACCCGGTGTTCACCACCTACCGCAGCGAGACCGAGATGCTGCGCTATCTACGGCGACTGCAGGACAAAGATGTTGCTCTCGACCGGTCGATGATCCCGCTTGGTTCCTGCACCATGAAACTGAACGCCACCACCGAGATGGAGGCGGTGAGCTGGCCCGAGTTCGCCAACATCCACCCGTTTGCTCCTTTGGAGCAGGCTCAGGGTTACCTCGAGATGATCGACCAGCTGGAGGAGTGGTTGCTCGCGATCACCGGCTATGACGCGGTTTCGTTGCAGCCAAACGCTGGAAGCCAAGGCGAGTTCGCTGGGCTTTTGGCGATTAGGGCGTATCACGACGCACGGGGTGACTCCGACCGCACAGTGTGCCTGGTACCAGCGTCGGCCCACGGCACCAATGCGGCGAGCGCCGTGATGGCCGGGATGAAGGTGGTCGTCGTCAAGACCGGCGACGACGGCAGCCTATTCATGGACGACCTCAGGGCCAAGATCGACGAGCATCGCTCCCAGCTCGCAGCGCTGATGATTACCTACCCGTCGACGCACGGGGTCTTCGAGTCCGTGGTTCGCGACGTGTGCGGACTCATCCATGACGCGGGCGGGCAGGTGTACGTCGACGGAGCAAACCTCAACGCTCTCGTTGGGCTGGCGCAGCCTGGAAAGTTTGGCGCCGACGTGTCCCACCTCAATCTGCACAAGACCTTCTGCATCCCGCACGGTGGTGGCGGTCCCGGCATCGGACCAGTGGGTGTCCGTGCTCACCTGGCACCGTTCCTGCCGAACCACCCGATGGTCGACGAGGCAGGGCCAATAAGCGGGGTTGGCCCGGTTGCGGCTGCACCGTGGGGATCGGCCGGTGTATTGCCGATCTCCTGGGCCTACGTCCGGCTGATGGGGCCCGAGGGGTTGACCCAGGCGACGAAGTCAGCGGTGTTGTCCGCCAACTACATTGCGCACCGGCTTGACCCGTACTTCCCGGTGCTCTACACCGGCGACACCGGCTTGGTGGCACATGAGTGCATCCTGGATCTGCGTGACATCACCAAACAGACCGGTGTGACGGTCGACGACGTCGCGAAGCGACTCATCGACTACGGCTTCCACGCGCCGACGATGTCGTTCCCTGTTGCAGGCACGTTGATGGTCGAGCCGACCGAGTCTGAGGGGCTCGGTGAAATCGACCGGTTCATCGACGCGATGATTGCGATTCGGGCCGAGATCGATCGTGTGGTGGCGGGGGAGTGGGCCGTCGAAGACAGCCCACTGCGCGGCGCTCCACACACCGCAACGGCACTGGCGGGGGATTGGACGGCGGCCTATCCGCGCGAGTTGGCCGTCTTCCCGGCGCAGTCGGTGCTGCGCGACAAATACTGGCCACCTGTTCGGCGCATCGACGGGGCCTACGGCGACCGCAACCTGGTCTGCTCGTGTCCGCCAATCGAGAGCTTCGCCTGAGCCGAGCTTCTGAGGGCCGGGCTTCTCAGGTCGTGCCGCTGAGGCGGGCGGCGAAGACTCCGGCTGACCAACCGGGAGCCCGACCGTTCGCAGGCAAGACGACGGCGTCCACATCGATGCCACCCTTGATGAGCGACCACGACACCAGTGAGTTCGAGTTCCACATGTCGCCGGTACCGAACGCGTCGCGACCCCACGCCAGAAGGGGTACCGAAGCGACACTGTCGAAGACAGCCTGGGCGCAGTCGGCCTCGTTGCACACCCGCAGTGGCTCGGAAGCGGCGAAGGCAAGGTCGGGAATCACTCCGTCCGGCCATCTGCGAACCTCATATCGGAAAAAGCGCGACGCACCCAGCGCACGAAGGCCGACAGGCCCTTCGCCGAGCACACCTGGGCCGGCGTGGCCTTGCCCCCATGCAGGGGCCATCTCAAGTGTGAACCGTCGGTCATCGAGCCAGATCTGGAGCGCGGCGTGGTAGAGATCGCACCTTGGTCGGCCGTCGCGCTTTGCTGTCAGCGCTTCGTAGGCACGCCCACTCCACCGGACCACCGGCAGTGCACCGCCCGCTCCGAGGGGGATCCAATGCAGGTCGACATGTCCGGTCGAGGGCATCCGATCCGCGGTCATCCTCCGATGGTGTCAGGATGCAAGGGTGCCGTCACTCCTCTCAGCCGCCTCAGCCTTGCCTCTGAATCGGTATCCCCAGCAACAGATCACCGAGGCATTCACAGAGCTGATGCTCGACAACGGCTCAGGCGGTGGACGCGACATCACTGCGCCTGATGGTCTACGCAAGGCCATCGCGCGCACACATGCGGCAACGACGGTGCAGTGGCGCCACTTGGCACTTCCGCTAGATGACTACGAGAAACTCGACGACTTCGGTGCCTGCAACGACGCGTTCCTTCGCGAGGCGCCGCCGCTCGCTGCTCGGGCCGTTGCCCTCGCACTTGACCGTGCCGGACTCTCGGTGGAGGACGTTGACCTCGTGGTCTCGGCGACGGTGACTGGGGTAGCCGCTCCGAGCCTGGACGCTCGGCTCGTCCCGCTCTTAGGTCTTCGGCCTGACGTGAAGCGCATGCCATTGGTCGGTCTTGGCTGTGTGGCTGGGGCATCCGGAGTCGCGCGGGTCGCTGACTACCTGGCTGGACATCCCGATGAGGTCGCCGTACTCGTGAGCGCCGAGCTGTGCTCCTTGACGCTGCAGCGTGACGACACATCGATGGCGAATGTGGTCGCATCGGGTCTATTTGGTGACGGCGCGGCGGCCGTCGTCATGGCGGGTGACAACCGGGCGGCCGGGAGAGGGACTCCGAGCAGCGACGTGCGCGACTCGGTCGCACACTTCTTCCCGGACACCGAGCGGGTCATGGGGTGGGACGTCGGTGCCAGCGGCATGCGGGTGGTCCTTGCACCGACGGTTCCCGATCTTGTGGCGACCGAGCTACGTCCAATCGTCGACCGATTCCTGGCGAAGCATGGCCTCACAGTGACCGACATCGGGTGTTGGATCGCGCATCCTGGTGGACCAAAGGTCCTCACGGCGCTGCAAGATGCCATGGGGATCGACGAAACTGCGACCGCCATCACTTGGGCGTCGCTGCGCGAGGTCGGGAACCTCTCATCGGCATCGGTACTTCACGTTCTCGAACAGACGATGGACATGCATCCCGCTGGGTCGGGGGAGCCTGCGCTCCTGGTAGCGATGGGGCCGGGCTTCTGCGCAGAGCTGGTGCTACTCGCGTGGTAGCGCGGTGACGTTGTGACCTCGACCGGATGGTTCGTCCTTCTTATCGCGGCCGTGGCCGTTGAGCGGGTCGTCGAACTCCTGCTGTCGCAGCGAAATATTCGTTGGGCGTTAGCGCGAGGGGGCAGAGAGGTCGGTGGCTCGCACTATCCCGCGATGGTTGCGATTCATGTGTGGCTGTTGGTCGGGTCGGTGCTAGAGGTGGTGCTGCTGGGGCGAGTCTTTCTGCCTTGGCTCGGGTGGCCGGCGCTGGTTGGAGTCGCTCTGGCGCAGGCTCTGCGGTGGTGGTGTATCCGCACGCTGGGGCCGCAGTGGAACACCCGAATCGTGGTGGTTCCAGGCGCCCGACGGGTTACGTCCGGACCGTACCGATGGTTGAGGCACCCCAACTACGTCGCCGTCGTCGTCGAAGGGGTGTGCCTGCCGCTCGTGCACACGGCATGGATCACCGCGACGACGTTCACCATCGCCAATGCGTGGGTGTTGCGCCAACGTGTCACTTTCGAGAACCGGGCGCTGCAGATGTTGGACGCTGACCAGCGGCAGAGCACGCGGAAGCCCCGTACACCATGAGCTACGGGTCTTCGAGCGCACCGGACATCGCCATCGTGGGTGGGGGACCAGTGGGTTTGTTTGCGGCCTGCGCGGCTGTCGCTGCGGGTTTCGAGGTCACCGTTATTGAGAAGCGAAGTGGCGTCCCAGACAAAGCCTGTGGTGAGGGGCTGATGCCCGCTGCGCTGAAGGCCCTGCATCAGATCGGAGTTGACCCGGTCGGCCGTGACTTTCGAGGGATCCGTTACCTCGACGCGACTGGGCAGAGACAGGTGCATGCGACGTTGACGCGCGGGCGAGGACGCGGGGTGCGCCGCACCGCGCTGGTGGAGGCGCTGCAGGACCGTGCGGATCAGGTGGGTGTGGTTCACCGTTCTGCGAGGGTTGTTGGCCACAGGCAGGACCCTGACTGCGTCCGTCTATTTCTTGATGGGGGTGATGAGTGCGTTGCACCGACGGTTCTGGCATGTGATGGGCTGTCGTCGGATCTGCGGCGACAGACTGGGCTCGACGTCGAAGCGCGCGGACCAGTGCGTTTCGGGCTACGGCGACACTTCTCAGTGGCCCCTTGGAGTGACGATGTCGAGGTCTATTGGGCGCATGACGGCGAGGCTTACGTGACTCCGGTGGCTCACAATCTGGTGGGGGTCGCACTGCTTGGTCGGCCGGGAGCCACGTTTGAGGCTCGACTCCTCGACTTTCCTGCGTTGTGCATGCGCCTGGGCTCTGCGGAGGAGGTGGGGGCGGTGCTGGGGGCCGGTCCGTTGCGTCGGCGTGCCCGGCGTCCGCGCGCCGGGGGAGTGCTGCTCGTCGGTGATGCTGCCGGGTATGTGGACGCCTTGACAGGGGAGGGCTTAGCCATCGGGTTCGGTGCCGCTCAGGCAGCCGTGGCTGCGGTTGCGTCCGGTGACATCAAGGGCTACGACCAGCAGTGGCGCCACGTGACGAGACGGTTCCGGTGGTCCACCGCAGCGCTGCTCGCGGCGGTAACTCCGCCGCGAACGCGCCGAGGTTTGATGTCGGCGGCGAGTCACCTGCCCGGAGCCTTCTCCGTCGCGGTCAACCGGCTGTCGTAGCGTCACAGAGTTCGTGCAGTGCCGCCTGCGCTCGCCATCGGCTGAGGCTCCATGTCTGCCACGGCAGGGTGTCTGACTGACGTCGGCAGAGCCTGCTCTTGAGATACTCCTGATCTCGCTCCGCGAATGTCGGGAGCGCTGCGATGAGGGATGGAACCGCATCGTCTGACATCCCACCGAGGTAGAGAGCATCCGGGCTTCGATCCTCGGTGTGCGTGGTGTTGTAGCGGACGACGAACGCTTCAGGGTTCACGGCGGCGAAGGAGCCGAACGTGGCGAGGATGGATACCACCATCATCGCCGGAAGCCAGGCTTTCCTGCGCCATACTCCCAACGTCCACATCGCGACGAGCACCAGCAGGATCGCCATCCACGCTGCCCCGGGAAAGCACGCCAGCCGCAGCATCGTGAGGCCGTACGAATCGATGTAGAGAAGCAATCGCGAAACGGCTGTCCCGAGGATGACCATCGCCAGGATTGCGATCAGCAACGAGAGACCGCGCTCGATCTTTCGCGACCTCTGGGTGTGCTGGCGATTCGCGTCAACCGCCACTAACACCACCGTGGTCAGCAGGACGACGGCGAGCAGCTGGAAGTAGCCCTGTCGGGCGTAATCGGCCACTGTGATCCCGTGGTCTGCCAGTGCGTCGATGCCGACAACCCAGCTGGCGGCCACCTGAGTCGCGGCGAAGACCAGGAATAGGGCGGCCACGCTAGCGAGCAGTGTGATCGCCTCGGCCCGCCGTAGCCGTGGTCGGTCGTGGGGGGTGGCGGCTCCTGCTCTGCGAGGAATGCGCCACACCATGAGGAAGATCGCGACACCCCCGGCAAAGAGGAAGGGGCGCACCACGACCGACCCTAAGGAGAACTCTGGGCTGATGATGGCGGCGAAGACCGGGTCGGCCCAGGCCAACAAGAGGGTCAAGATCACGATGAGTGGAACCGTGAGAACCAGGGCTCCGGTTACCGTTCGAAAGCACTGAGTACCCGTGTCCGGCGCGGACGAGGCGGCAAGCCTCATCAGGGTCCTGCCTCCTTGCGCCGCTCGCCGACCTGATGACTGGACCCAGTCGGGCAGAGCATGCCAGGGGATGTCGAATGACGTGCGGCCGTTCGCCAGGGAGGCCATGGAGAACGTCATGAGAAGCGCAACGAACGCTGGCACGAGGATCCAGGGGCTGCTGCGGATTAGCCACAGGCACGCGACAAGGGGTAGCAGCAACGTCCAGCCTCGAGTGCCCCACGTCCGTAGACCACCAAGAACAGCCATTACCAGGGCAACGACCAGGACGAAGACGAGCATGCTCGCGCCAGTAGGGCCGGCTACGAAGACGACGGCCGAGGTGGTGCCGGCGAAGCCCGCCCACAGCAGCGGACGTTGTTGTGCAAGCGGCAGTGAGGTCACACCGAAACGCTAGGTCGGGTTCAGTGGTTGATCTCAATGTGATTGTCATCCAGTGGGCATGACAACTGTCACGTCACAGCCACCCCTGGTCCTCAGCGATGCGTGCGGCCTGTTGCCGGGAAGCGGCATCAAGCTTACGCATCGCCGAGGACAGCGTGTTGCGCACTGTGCCATCGGACAAGTGCAACTCACGCGCAAGGGCTTTCGTCGAAGGGGTCGAGCGCGTCAGCGACAACACCTCAGTCTCCCGCTCGCTGAGCGGGCTGGCCCCGTGCGAGAGGGCCTGTACCGCGAGTGTGCTGTCGACGACACGTTCGCCACGATGAGTCCGTTTAATGGCGTCAACGAGATCACTCGGGGGAGTGTCCTTCAGGATGAACCCCACTGCGCCGCCGGCCAAAGCGCGGCGGAGGTAGCCGGGGCGTGCGAGCACCGTCAGAATCAAAACCCGGATCTCGGGGTGCGTCTGAGACAGTTGCTCTGCCGTTTGCAGGCCATCGAGTCCTGGCATGTCGATATCGAGAAGGGCGACATCCGGCTGGGTGGACGTCGCCAGGGCTATGGCTTCGTTCCCGCTGCTGCAGGCGGCCACCACCTCCAGTTCAGGATCGCGAGACAATACCTCTGTCAGACTGCCCCGCAAGAGAGCCTGATCGTCGGCGAGCAACACCCGAATGTTCATCCTCCACCGCCGCCGTCCGCGTGCACTTGCGCGACAAGTCGGAACCCGTGGGCCGAATCTGACTCCACGCGCAGAGATCCACCGCAATCGGCGAGCCTTGCTGTCATGTTGGAGAGCCCGGCCCCCGGCTCCTGGCCCTGCGGGCCGACTCCGTTGTCGGCGATCGTCAGGTATATGTCACGGTCGAGGCGCTCGAGACGGATGAGGCACGTCGACGCGGTGCTGTGCCGAAGCACGTTGGTGACTGCCTCTCGCACCACCCAGCCCAGGACGTGCGAGTTCATCCCTTCGACGCTGGTCGACACCTGAACGTCGCACGTCACCCCCGTAGCCTCCAGCAGTTCAGCACCCGAGGAGATCTCTGTGGCGACTTCAGGAGCCCTTGACTCGGTGACCGCTGCTCGCATCATGTTGAGTGACGACCGGCTAGCGGTCACCACTGCTGCTGCCCGCTCTCGAACGGGGGAGGGACTGTCCGCTAAGTCCAAGGAGAGCAGCTCTGCCTGCAAGATCACCGCCGTGAGCTGCTGACCCAGGTCGTCGTGAAGGTCACGGGCCAACTCTCCACGCGCCCGGTCGACGGCCACTCGACGCAGTTCAGCTTGGGTTTGCGCCAGCGCTGCCTGCGCCGCGACGACCCGTCGAACGATCACTGCAGCGATGCCGAATAGCAGAGTGACGAGCGCCGGCTGCAGAAGTGCGCGGGAGTCCGTGGCGACCACCCAGACAATCAACGACAAGGCCGTGACAAGCAGGACCAGGATGGTCCCGATTCGCCAGTTGAACGCGGCTCCCGCAACTACGGCGACGAAGTAGAAAGGATTGACCTCGACAGGGTTCACGCTCACCATGGCAATGGCTCCGAGGGTCACGCTGCCGACAGCGACAACCTGTCGCCAGTCTTCGGGAGCGGCAGCCAACCAGAGCCAGAACCAGACCCAGCCGACGGACATCAGCAGACACGACAACACCACCACGACTCGCCCGGTGGATGTCACGTTGCCCAGCGCCTGCACCTGTCGCGCCCAGACGACCGCGAGAAACGCGATCATCAGGAGTCGCCCCACCATGAGTTCGCGCGGCAGTACGAGCCGGGTGTCCTCGGTCAGGTGAATCGTCACAAGCACAGAGTGTGGCGCATCCGCCGACATCGGTAACCCAGGCCTCAGGTGCGACCCTCGCCAGCCCCCGCCCCACCCGAACAATATGGGGGCAACGTCACGTTGCGTCCGTCACACGTAGTCAGCGCCGTCTTCAACCCCTTTGGCTCAAGGTGCGGCAGTCTGATGACTACGGCGTTCCCTTCGTCATACGGACGCAACGTGACGTTGCCCCCGAGGGGGAGGGGTGAGGGTTAGGTGCGGCCTTCGCGCTCCTGGGCGTCGAAGAGGGATGCTTGCTGCGGTGCGTCGTCGACCATCCACTGGGCGTGCTCGACGGCGAAGCCGGCCGCCGCCAGGGTGTCCACCACGAGGTGGTCATCGTCGACGACGACATCGACTCGTGTCGAGGCAGCAAGTCGGCGCACCTGCTCGAGTTTGAACAGCCGGGCTGGACGCCGGTCGCGGTCGGGGCGCATCACCACGCGGGCGGCGGGAAAGCCGTGGGCGAGGAGCCAGCGCTCGGTGTCGTCGCGACAGCGCTCGGGGCGTCCGGTGAGGTAGACGACGTCACCGGACGCGGCCAGTTCTGTCGCACGCTCGAGGCCGCGCGGGAGTGGAGTGTCATCGGGCGCCGCGGCAAAGAACCCATCCCAGTCCTTTGGCCGACTCTGGACGAACCGCAGCCGGTGTCGGACGTCAGCCAGCACGCCATCGATGTCGAGCACTGCAAGACCCATGACGCTCAGACTAGGCATCGGCCGTTTCGAACGAGCGGTCGTACCTGTCGAGAATCCCCGGCCACCCGGACTCGTAGTCCGCACGTGCGCGGGCTGCATCGGTGCGCTTCTCCCAGCCGGTATGCGTGAGCGTGACCCGCGTACCGCCGTCCAGAGTCTCGAGGAACGTGACGTCGACCACGGTCTCCTGGTCGGGTTCAGATCCGGGGTGCCATGTCATGGTGAGGCGTCGTCCTGGCTCCCAGGTCGTCACTGTTCCCCAGGAGCACGTGGAGCCATCTGCCCCGGTTTCGACGAGTACGCCACCTCGGAATGCGGCGGTCGAGCTCGCCCCGTACACACTGTGCGTCGCGAACGGCCACCACTGCTGCAGCTGGTCGGTCCACACCCAGAACGCTCGGAGGGGAGTGGCCGACACGGTGATCTCGCGTACTACGGGGGCGAAAGTGGTCATGACGTCTCCTTGTCGATGTGAGTCGCAAACGCTTCCAGCACGGTGTCCCAGGTCTCGACGAACCACTGCTGGGCAGCTGCGTAGCCATCGGGGGCCAGCGCATACAGGTGCCGGGTGCCCCGCGTCTCGTAGGTGACCAGCCCCGCGTCCATCAGGACTCCCAGCTGCTTGCTCACCGCGGGTCGTCGGATCGGTAACACCTCGGCGAGCTCACCTACCGGTTGCGCTCCTCGGGAAAGGACGTGGAGGATCTGCCTACGGGTTGGATCGCCCAGGGCGTCGAAAACGCGTTCAGCGGACATACCGTGACCCTAGAGCAACCGTTATGCCATGGCAACCGTTCCCAGTGAGCAACTTATCGTCGGCGTCTTGTCGTGACGCTAGTCCCTGGATTTCGCGGACGATGGACTCAAAGTTCGTTCGCTGCCACCTGACGCCGTAGCGCCCACTTCGGCCATTGAAGAGTCGGTCATGGTCTTATCGCTGCCGCTGGCCGAAACGGGTGAATCTCCCTGCATCGGGGCTGTGGGGTGGGGGACGCTGACCGAAGCGGCTCCACGAGCACCTGTTTGTGTGGTGCGCCAACTCTGTGCCTGAGTGAGTTGACATAATGTCGATTATCGGCGGTTACTACCCGAGTGGAAAGGACGACGCCCGCTGCCTATAGCGGGGTTGTGGAGGCGCTTCTGTTCTACACAGCTAGCAGTACAGCGTCCATCTGTCCGGCGGCCGCGCGGAGTCCTTCGACCATGCCCATCTCAATGAGCTTGACCAGATCGTCCTTGGACCGGGCCGTCGAGATCAGTGTCATCTGAGTGCCACCTGCGTGTGCCTGCAGCTCGAGCACGGCGGTCGTCGTCGGCATAGCGTCGACGGGAGCTCCGTCGTCGTCGGCGAATCCGTCAACGAAGGACAGTGAGTGGGGTGGGTTGGCCGCATTGATCGTCCAGTAACCGTTGAAGCGCTCGCCGTCAGGACCGGTCATGAAGTATTCGGCTCGGCCATGCTCCACCAGGCTGTGCTCGACGAACGTGGCAGGGTGGGTCGGTGGCCCCCACCAGCGCTCGAGTTTGCGTGGATCGGCCCACAGCTGCCACACGCTCTCGACCTCTGCGTCGAACTGGGCGACCAGCGTGAGGGTATGGGCTTCGATGTCTGTGTCGATGCTGATGACGCTCATGTTCAGTGGCCTTTCGAGGGGTTGGTGACTGTCGGGCCGGCGTCTGGAGCGAGCAGATCGGACATGCGGTCGACACGCCCGCGCCAGAGAATCTCGAGTTCGTGGAGCTCTTGCTGCGCCCGGCGCAGTCCCCCTGGGTCGCCGTGCACGAGCTGCTCTCGTCCGTGCTTCTCCTTTCGTACCAGTCCGGCTCGTTCGAGAACGGCGACGTGCTTTTGGACGGCCGCAAAACTCATCGGGTACCGCTCCGCAAGGCGTGAGACCGAAAGAGTCGCCTCCCCGGTCCGACGCAGGATGTCGCGACGAGTGGTGTCGGCAAGGGCATGAAAGACCCGATTGGTCCGCTCGTCCGTTTCTCCCCCAGCAGGGACCGATACCGATATTGCTGTTACTACAACCATAAGGTTGTACGTTAGCACGGGATTGTCGATCACGGAAGCGCCCTCGCACGAGGTGCCCTGATCGAGATGCCGGAGTACGGAACCGGCGTTCCGTATCGCGGAACATTGTGAGCGACCGGGACGAATGGCCTGGATTGCGAGGCATCTCTACGTCAAGGTATCGACGTGAGCATCCCCAGTGACCTTGACATAGCCCGCGCGTCCACCGTCCGTCCGATCGGCGACATCACCGCCGCCATGGGTCTGCCAGAACATCTCTGGGAGCCCTATGGCCGCGAGATCGCAAAGGTGAGCCTCGACGCGATCGAAGAGCTCGCCGACCGTCCCCCGGCGAAGTACATCCTCGTCACTGCGATCACTCCGACGCCGCTAGGTGAGGGCAAGACGACGACGTCGATCGGGCTTGCCCAAGGCTTCGGGCACATCGGCAAGAGGGCAACGCTGGCGCTACGCCAGCCGTCGATGGGACCGACGTTCGGCATCAAGGGTGGCGCTGCCGGAGGCGGATACAGCCAGGTCATCCCGATGGAGAAGCTCAACCTGCACCTCACCGGTGACTTCCATGCGATCACGGCCGCCCACAACCTCTTGGCCGCAGTGCTCGACAACCACCTTTACCAGGGCAACGAGCTTGGTGTCGATCCGCACGCGATCGAGTGGCGGCGCGTCATGGACGTCAACGACCGCGCGCTGCGCAATGTTGTCGTCGGGCTCGGTAGCCGTCTCGACGGCGTCCCTCGCCAGACCGGCTTCGACATCACCGCTGCGAGTGAGTTGATGGTGCTCGTGTCGCTTGCCACGTCCGAGAAGGACCTGCGTGACCGGGTGGGCAAGATTGTCGTCGGCTACACCAAGGCGGGCGAGCCGGTGACGGCAGAGGATCTCAAGGTGGCTGGCTCGATGGCTGTCATCTTGCGTGACGCTCTCAAGCCCAACGTTCTTCAGACCATCGAGGGTCAGCCCGCCCTGATCCACACCGGTCCGTTCGGCAACATTGCTACGGGTCAGTCGTCGATCGTCGCCGACATGATCGGGATTCGCACCGGTGACTACCTGATCACCGAAGCCGGCTTTGGTGCTGACATTGGTGCCGAGAAGTTCTTCGACATGAAGTGCCGAATGTCGGGGCTGACGCCGTCCGCCGCTGTCGTCGTCGCGACCGTGCGTGCGCTCAAGGCCCATTCCGGACGCCACAACATCAAGCCCGGCAAGCCCCTGCCGCCTGAGCTACTCGCTGAGAACCCTGACGAGGTAGCCACCGGCGGCGCCAATCTGCGCAAGCACCTTGAGAACCTCAAGAAGTTCGGCATCACGCCCGTAGTCGCCATCAATGCGTTCCCCACCGACCACCCAAGCGAGCACGCCGTGATCGCCGAGATTGCAGCAGAGGCGGGTGCGCGGTCAGCGGTAGCTACGCATGTCGTCGACGGTGGTGCTGGAGCCGTCGACCTGGCACGTGTCGTTGAAGAGGTTGCTAACGAGCCGAACGACTTCCGCTTCCTCTACCCGCTCGAGGACTCCATCGAGAAGAAGATCGAGACCATCGCCACCGAGCTTTACGGGGCGACGGGCGTCGAGTTCTCGCCAGCCGCGGCCGCCCAGGCCAAGAAGTACCAAGAGCTGGGCTACGGCCACCTGCCGATTGTGATCGCAAAGACGCACCTGTCGATCACCAGCGACGCCAAGCTGCTCGGCGCTCCCAAGAACTGGGGACCGCTTCCGGTGCGTGAGCTTCGCCTCGCTGCCGGCGCCGGCTATGTGTACGCGGTGTGCGGAGAGATTCGGACGATGCCAGGCCTTTCGAGCCACCCCGCGGCCGAGCGCATCGACATCGACGCTGACGGCAACATCGTTGGGCTCTCCTGATAAGCCCGATGCATGGTGCGTGACGCGTCTGTGAAGATGCTGTTGTGACAGTTACCGATAGTTCGTCGGCGTCCGTTGGTGATCTTCGAGCGCGGGTGGCCACCGTGATGCCGGGCGTGGTCGATGACCTCACCCGCTTGGTCGCGCTCCCTTCGTGCGCCTTTCCCGGGTTCCCCGCTGAGCCGGTTCTGCAAATGGCTCACGAAACCGTCTCGCTGCTGCGACGCAGCGGATTGTTGACCGCTCGCATCCTCGAGGTAGAGGATGGGTATCCCCTGGTCTACGCCGACCGACCCGCTCCGCCTGGCGCGCCCACCGTGCTGCTGTACGCGCATTACGACGTGCAGCCTGCGCCAGCCGACCAGGGGTGGACGATAGATCCGTGGACGCCAACTATCCGCAACGGACGCCTCTTCGGCCGTGGTGCCGCCGACGACAAGTCCGGCATCGCGATGCATGCGGCCACCCTGCAGGCTCTTGGCGACGACATTGGCGTCGGGGTCAAGGTCGTGGTCGAAGGCGAAGAAGAGACGGACTCGCACCTCGAGGCGTTTGCCCTCGAACACCCTGAACTGTTCTCGGCCGATGTGTATGTGATCGCAGATGGCGGCAACGAGCAGGTGGGTACTCCGGTGATCGAGGTGGCGACGCGTGGCGGCGTCGTGCTGGACGTCGAGGTCACAACGCTGAGTCGCCCGGTGCACTCCGGCATCTTCGGAGGCGCAGCACCTGACGCGCTCCTCGCGCTGATGCGCATGCTCGCCACCATGCACGATGACGCTGGCGATGTCGCCGTAGCGGGACTGGCTGGATCGGACTGGGGCGGCGCCGATACCGATGAGCAGCTTTTCCGACGCGCTTCAGGGATGCTTGAAGGACTGCCCCTCGTTGGAACAGGTCGGCTGGCCAGCCGGCTTTGGTCGCGGCCAGCAATTTCAGTGATCGGCATGGATACCGCGCCAACGACGGGAGCAGTCAATGCGCTGGCGCCGAGGGCCAAAGCGATCGTCTCCATGCGGATACCGCCCGAAGTCGATGCGGACGAGCAGTGTCGGCTGCTCACCGACCACCTACTGGCAGCTGTCCCCTGGGGTGTCGCGGCAACGGTGACCCCGAGTTCGGTCTGGCCTGGGTGGAGCACGTCACCTGATGGCCCGATCATGACGGCAGCGCGACAGGCGATGACCGACGTCTTTCGAAAGAAGACCGAGGTGATTGGAAGTGGCGGGTCCATCCCGCTGTTGACGACGCTGGCCGGCATCAACCCACGTGCGGAGTTCGTGCTCTGGGGCGCCGAGGACGGCGAGAAGGCCAACATCCACTCAGCCGACGAGAGCGTTGACCTGACCGAACTTGAACAGGTAACTCTCGCTCAGACCCTGCTGCTGCATCGACTCGGCACGCAGTCTCGAATCGATACCTGACGGCGATGGTTGACGAGGAAGTCGTCTTGCCGGGCAACACCGGGGGCGCTGTCCGCGTTGGGGATACCGTCCGGCGACCCACTGGCCCTTGGACGCCCGCCGTACACGCGCTTCTTGAGTTCTTGCACCCAAGAATCCCATGCGTACCGAAGGTCTTTGGTTTCGACGATCAAGGCCGTGAAGTGATCGAGTTCCTCCCCGGAACAGTTGTCGACTTCCGAACCGAAGCGCTGACCGATGGTCAACTGACCTCTCTCACCCGCTGGACCAAGTCATTTCACAACGAGATTGCAGGGTTTTCGCACCCTGGCCCGTGGCGATACTTTCCGATCGCGGGTGCGAACACGGTCGGCCACAACGATATTGGTCCCTTCAACGTCTGCTTCGATGGTGACGAACTAGCTGGCGTATTCGACTGGGACATGGCGGGTCCATCGACGCGTTTGGGTGACCTTGCCTTCTTGGCTTGGACCGCCGTACCGCTGGCTGCGCCGCGAGAACCTCAGGATGTCGCTCGTCGACTGCGCCTCCTCGCAAGCGTCTATGCCGGCCCGAGCGCACTGGAGATCCTGCGGGCCACCCCACCAAGGATTCAAGTCATCATCGACGGGCTTCCTCGAGCCGCCGACGCTGGCGACGCCGGGATGGCGAACCTGGTGCGCAATGGCGTGCCCCACCGATGTGAAGCCGAACTGGCCGCACTTCAGTCGATGACGGCCGATGTTGCGAGCCATCTCGCCTGACCCGACAGGCCGAGCCGCTATTGGCCGAAAGTGCACCAAGATCTGGCATTCTCGGCCCGTGCATCCCTTCCTGCAGCACGACGGACCCATCCCGATGGTGCACCGCGGAGCCGCCGGTGGAGGCGCCGGCGATCTGATCGAGAACACACTCGCCGCCTTCCAGCGGGCTCACATACTCGGGTTTCGGTACTTCGAAACCGATGTGCGGACGACAGCTGATGGCGTCCTCGTCGCGACTCATGACGCGTCGTTGCGCCGCGTCGCAGGTGAGCGAATCCGAGTGCGTGACGTGACGTGGAAGGAGCTCGCCCAAATACCCGTGGGGGGCACGCCACTCCCCCGGTTTGCAGATCTGCTGAACGCATTCCCCGATGTGTGGTTCAACGTCGACCCCAAGGTCGATGAGGCCATGGAACCGCTGGCAAACGTGCTCCGCGAAGGTGACGCGGTCGAGCGCGTGTGCGTGGCGTCGTTCAGCGACCGGAGACTTCGCTGGATACGAGTAGCGCTCGGCGAGCGGGCGTGCGCGGCCGCCGGCCCCCGAGAGCTCTCCACAGCGGTCGCCCAAGTGGCGAAAGGCCAACCCATCGATCTTCCTGGCGTGGACGTTTTGCAGGTACCGCACTGGATGAGTCGACGGGTCCTTCAACGAGCGGGCCGACGCACCGATCTGCTCGCGGCGGCGCAGCGTGTCGGGATGCCGGTGCACGTATGGACCGTCAACGATGGCTCCGACATGCAAGACCTGCTGAGCAGAGGGGTTGATGGCGTGATAAGCGACCAGACCGACCTGCTCCTTGATATCTTCGGACGGCACGGCTGGAGGCCGCACTCATGAGCGAGCCGCAGCCAGCAGTCGATGGCGCCGTCAAACGTCGCCACCAGCGCGCCTGGTACTTCTACGACTGGGCGAACTCAGCGTTCTCGACGACGGTGGTCACGGTCTTTCTCGGGCCGTATCTGATCACGTTGGCCGAGGACGCCGCCGGTTCTGACGGGCGCGTAGGGTTCCTGCTGTGGGACGTGCGCCCGGGCTCGTACTTCTCGTTGTTGGTGTCGCTGTCGGTGATCTTGCAGGTGCTCGTCCTACCGGTGACGGGCGCCATTGCCGACCGGGCCGGGCATCAACGTCAACTGCTTGCGACGTTCGCTGCCATCGGCTCTGTCACCACGATGCTGATGGTCGTGC
>JBDTTS010000013.1:0-16895 GCA_039930525.1 Actinomycetes bacterium
CGCGCGCGCTGAAGTCGGTGTCGGTCAGCGAGCCGGTTGCCCGCGTACTAGGACTTCCCGAGGGAACCGGTGCGTTGACGCCGCAGGAACTGATGCGGGCGATCCTTCGGGCCCCGGCTCACCTGTTGTGGAACGGTGGCATCGGCACGTACGTGAAGTCTCAGACCGAGACCAACGCCGACGTGGGAGACAAAGCCAACGATTCGATTCGCATCAATGGCGCCGAACTGCGCGTGCGCGTTGTCGGCGAGGGCGGCAACCTTGGTTTCACCCAACTGGGCCGTATCGAGGCATCTCGGCACGGCGTGCTGATCAACACCGATGCCATCGATAACTCCGCGGGTGTTGACACCTCTGACTATGAGGTGAACATCAAGATTTTGCTCGACTCCGTCGTGCGTTCAGGAGCTCTCACGCAGAAGCAGCGCAACGAGCTGCTTGCTCAGATGACTGACGATGTGGCCGAACACGTCCTCAGTCACAACTACGCACAGAACGTTCTGCTCAGCAATGCCCGGGCCCAGAGCCACTCGATGTTGCCAGTACACAAGCGGTTCCTCCGCTGGCTCGAGAGCAGTGGTGAGCTCAATCGCGGGCTCGAGTACCTACCCTCTGATGCCGAGATCGATCGGCTCGACGCAACGGGCGGAGGGCTTTGCTCGCCAGAGTTCGCCGTGCTCGTCGCCTACTCGAAAATGGATCTGGCAGACGATCTCCTCGACAGTCCCCTTCCCGACGAGCCCTACTTCCAGCGCGCCCTGGAGGAGTACTTCCCCGAAGCCATCACGTCTCGCTACGCAGATCGTCTCGCGTCACACCCGCTGCGACGCGAGATCATCACGACGGTAGTGGGGAACCGGATCATCAACCGTGGCGGCATCACCTTTGGCTTCCGTGCGATGGAGGAGTCGGGCGCGACGACGGTCGAAGTTGCGCGTGCCCACACGGTGGCTCGCGAGGTCTTCGGTCTCGACGAGTTTTGGGCGAAGGTTGCTGAGCTCGACAACGTGGTTCCCGTGCGGGCCCAATCCGGTCTCTACTTGGAGAGCCGTCGACTGCTAGATCGCGCCACTCGATGGCTGCTACAGAGCAGGCGGTCCTTGCTCGACGTCGAGGCTGAGATCGAGCACTTTGCCGCGGTCAAGGGTTTGGTCACCGAGATTCCGCAGATGCTGAGGGGCTCCGAGCAGGAGCGGCTCTTGCGTCGAGCTGCCGAGTACACCGCGCAGGGGGTCCCCGACGAGTTGGCGATGGTGACGTCTGCCCACCTCGACGCCTTCTCGTTGCTCGACATCGTTGAGCTCGCCAATACCGCAGGTCAGCCGGCCGACGACGTGGGCTTCGTCTACTTCGCGCTCTCTGACCGCTTCGAGGTCGACAAGATGCTCAATCGCATCACCGAGCTGCCCCGCGACGAGCGCTGGCACGCGCTGGCTCGAATGGCGTTGCGCTACGACCTGTACGGCGCCTTGGCTGGCTTGACCGCCAACGTGTTGTCGTTGACACCAGAAGGTGGCAGCCCAGAAGAACGCATCACCGACTGGGAGAACGCCAACGCCGAAGGTTTGGGCCGCGCCCGCACGACGCTGCACGAGATCGCGTCCAGCGACCACTTCGATCTGGCCACGCTGTCAGTGGCCTTGCGGGTCGTCCGAACCTTGGTCTCCAGCGCCGGAAGCAGGGGTTGACATGGCATACGACGTTGAACGCATCAGGGCGCTCTACCCGGCGCTGCAGGGCGATCGGGTGTGGCTAGACGGCGCCGCCGGTACCCAGTCGCCGACCTCGGTCATCGATGCTATGGCCGAGACGTACCGAGTGGGCACCAGCAACGGTGGCGGCGTGTTCGCCAGCAGCAGGGCCTCCGATGAGATCACCGATGCGGCTCGCAACGCGACTGCAGACCTTGTCGGAGCCCGGACGTCAGATGGATTGGTCCTCGGTCCGAACATGACCACGCTCACGTACCGGTTTGCCCAAGCGCTGGCACGGGACTGGCGGGCCGGCGATAACTTGATCGTCACCGAGCTCGACCACGATGCGAACGTGCGACCGTGGGTGCAGTGGGCTGAAGCTACTGGAGTCGAGGTGCGGTGGGCGCGGATCGATGTCGAGTCGGGCGAGCTGCCCCTTGAGCAGTTCAACGACCTGCTCGACGAGCGGACGCAGCTGGTGGCAGTCACTGGCGCAAGCAACGTACTCGGTACCCGTCCCGACGTTCGAGGCATCACCGATGCCGCGCGCTCAGTCGGTGCGCTCTCCTACGTCGACGGGGTGCACAGCACCGCTCACGGGGTCGTCGACGTGTCGGCGCTCGGCTCCGACTTCTACGTGACGAGTGCTTACAAGTGGGACGGTCCCCATGTGGGATGCCTCGCGGCAGACCGGGCTCTGCTTGATCGCCTGGTGCCGTTCAAGCTGGCGTCATCGGCCAACGAGGTGCCGGATCGGTTTGAGTGGGGGACGCCCTCATTCGCGAACTTCGCCGGTGTGACGGCGGCCGTCGACCACTTGGCCGAGCTCGACTCTGAGGCCACCGGGTCAAGGCGTGAACGAATCGTGGCGTCGCTAAGCGCGGCGCACGAGCACGAATCCGTGCTCCTCGACCGCGTGTTGGCTGCCCTCGACGGTGATGAGCGGATCACGCTCTATGGGCATCCCAAGCACCGTACGGCCACTGTCTTCTTCCGGGTGGCCGGTGAGTCGCCTGAGCAGACCACGGTGCGTCTCAACAAGGCTGGGATTAATGCGTGGCACGGGCACAACTACGCCTGGGAAGTCACGCGCGCGCTCGGTATCCGTGACACGGGCAGCGCAGTCAGGGTCAGCCTCTCGCACTACACGAACACTGCGGACGTCGACCGGTTCCTCGCAAACGTCTGACCCTGGGCAGGCTACGGCGTGCCAGCGAACCTGGCGAAGCCCGGTTGACGCCTTGATCCCGCGCGGTTGAAGTCGCCGCCGATCAACAATGAGTCGGAAGTGGCAGTGATGGACCACACACCGAAGCTACCGTTGGCACCTGGGTTCCAGTCGGTCGCGAGCCCGTTCGACACGTACACCGATGCAAGGTGGTTTCGCGACTTCTTCTCTTCCGGGAAATTGCGGAAGTGCCCGCCCACGTAGATCTCCGAAGGCGTTGCGGCAATGGCCTGGATGTCGCCACCGGTGCGAGTTATCCAGGTAGGTGTGTTGGGCGCGGTGCCAGCGTAATCGTAGGCGAACATTCGGTTCTTGCTGGTGCTGAAGTAGATCCGGCTCTCATCCGGTGACAGGTCAGCTGCGATGGACGACCCACCTTCTGATGGGGCCCACGCGTCGAGAGAGCCACTCGCGTCTACCAAGGCTGCTCCCGGTCTGCTCTGACCAGCAAATGAAGTGAAGGGTCCAACGGCGAAGATCTTCGACCCATCCGACGTCGCTTCGAGGGCGCGGATAGTGCCGCCTGGGTTTGGATCGAATCCGGGGTCCGGGTCGCTGGTCGTGATGCTCACGCGCGCCAGGTTGCTGAGTGCCTTGTCGCGGCTGATGCTGGAGAATCCACCACCGACGTAGAGCGAATCAGCGTTTACCGCTAGCGCGTTGACGCTGCCTGCCGCGTTTGCTGACCAGCTGAGGGCAGCGCCTGTGGTCGGGTTCAGGGCAGCCAGCCTTGATCTGTAGACACCGTTGACCAGCGTGAACCCGCCCCCGAGGAAGAGCTTGTCACCAGCAGGCGCGATGGCGAGAGCCTTGACGATGGCGTCTGTGTCGGCCACGAATGACCGGTCAAGGTCGCCGGAAGCGACGTCAATCGCGGCGATGTTCTGCCGCGGTGCGCCGTTGACGTACTCGAAGTTGCCACCGAGCAGCGTCTTGCTGACGATCGTTCCGGCGGCATCCTTCGCAGTCGAGACCGAGGCTGCGCGAATCGCGGCGTCGGTGCTTGGGTCCCATGCGCCTAGGTCGCCACTTGGGTTCAGCGAGGCGCCGCGCAGACGTTGCACACCATCGACCGACGTGAAATCGCCGACGAGCTGGACGTCGCCGTTCGGAGTTGATTCAAGATCGAAGACCTCACCGTTGGCATCGCGCTGCCAGGCAGAAACACTGCCGTCGTTGCTGAACCCGACGAGGTTCTTCCGGCTTTGGCCGTTGACAGAGGTGAATGCCCCGCCGGCGACTACCGTCGAGTTACCGGTGATGGCGAGTGCGTTCACCGCACCGTCGGTGGAGGGCGCCCACGACGTAGCGCTGCCAGTGTCTGGGTCGAGGGCGGCCAGGTCTGTGCGGCTGGCGCCGCCTGCTGCGGTGAAGTTACCGCCGAGGTATACGGTGCCGCCGGATGCTTCCAGAGCCCGCACCTCGCCGGTCACCCCGGGGTTCCAGGTCGTGGGAGCCCCGCTAGCCAATGAGATTTCGGCGAGGCCACTTCGGGACTCCCCACCGGCTTGCGAGAACGAGCCGCCGACGTAGACCGATGCACTGCCAGACTTCGGCTGGAGGGCGTTGACAGTGCCATTCGCTCCGGGGTTCCAGGAGGTCACGGCGCCGGACCCTCCGACCACGGACGCCAGGTTCGACCGCGTCGTACCGCCGACGCTCGAAAACGAGCCGCCGACAAAGAGGTTGCCCCCTGAGTAGGCAAGGGCGGTGACTGTCCCGCTTACGTCGGCTCGGAAGGAACTGAGTTTGCCGGCTTTGGTGATGCGAGCGAGCCCTAGACGTTTGGCGCCCAACACTTGAGTGAAGCCACCGCCGATGAACCATCCGCCGATTCCGTCCGGAATGACGGTGTTCACCTGTCCCTGGATGCGCAGTCCAGGTGTAGCGACTCTGCCGTCGTCGACGTCGACGACCTGCCCGGCACCGCTCCAGCGACCAGCGAAGTCGAACTCGCCACCAATGTAGATCCGACCGCCAGACTGGAGGGTCGTGTATACGACCCCATTGACTGCTGCGGTGTCATCGCTCCGACTCGTGGGGCTGGCCTGCGCAGCTGGAACGATCGTCAGTGCGGTACCGGCAGCAGTGGCAGCGATGGCCAGAAGGCTGACAACACGTCGAGAGTGCGCGAACGTAGACACCAAGTACCCCTAAATTTCGTGTGAACGTGACGCCCCGAGGTACGTCATCTTAGGTGGGGTTGTCGCGACCCCTGGCGCAGAAGTCCGGGAAGTCACCCGCACGGCTCGTGGTACACGCGATTGGGGGATCGGTCTCACTGAGAGTGCCGACGCAACTACTACAGCGCCGACGCTCGGAAGGACTAGATCACTGGTTCGTCGGCACGAACGGATGGAAGTCGTCGACGCCCGCGCGTACCACCACGAACGATGACTCGGGGACCTCGTTCCACGCGCCGGGGAGGTCGCCAAGTGGCTCAGACACCACGAGGCGGGATGTCTCAGTGAGGCTGTTGAGCAACACGTTGTCCGGGTACATCTGCCGCAACGTCGGCTCGTCTGTGGAGTAGAAGAGCGAGCGCGCCTTACCGTCGCTGGAGTAGCGGAAGGCCCAGATCGTCGTACCGTCTGACGTGGCCACGGACATTTGCAGCGGGTCGGGGACGCCGTGCAAATGGGCGGCCTCTTCGATGAGTCCGACAGCTCGGGCTACGGCGGTCGGAGGGTCATCTCGAAGCCCGAGTGACAGCGCGAGAAAGAAGAAGACCTCGGAGTCGGTGGATCCCTCGATGTGTGGGTAAAGGTCGGGGTCGATGTCGAGCACTAGGTCTCGTTTCAGTGCCCCGAAGCCATTGATCAGGCCGTTGTGCATCCAGAGCCAGTTCTCATGGCGGAAGGGATGACAGTTGGTCTGCTGGATGGCTCCACCACTTGAGGCGCGGACGTGCGCGAAGACCAGCCCGGAGGTGATCTGGCTTGACAGCTCGCGCAGGTTGCGGTCGTTCCATGCCGGCTCGATGCTGTGGAACACCGCAGGCTTGTCACCAAGTCCGTACCAGCCGACGCCGAACCCGTCGCCGTTCGTGGTCTCCGCACCGAAGCGGGAGTGCAGGCTTTGGTCAATCAGCGAGTGTTTTGGGCGGTAGAGCAGGTCTTCAAGCAGGACCGGCGACCCTGAGTAAGCCATCCAACGACACATGCGGCCTCCAAGGCCTTTGAACTCCGGCTCACTCTGCCGCGAGTCGGGCGGCCTGCCAAGGGCCGCTCGTCATAGTGACCAGCGCCCGCCCCTCATCGGTCCCATGAGTGACACCCTCACGAACTCAGAGCCCACCTTTCAAGCACCCATGTTGCCCGTTGATCCCGCTGGCCTCGATGAGGGCACGCACCACGAGCGGCTGCGCCAGAAGCAGCGCCGGGTCGACCTCCTTAGTCACTGGCTGTAGCGGCACCGTCGGTGACGGATTCGGCTCCTTGTGTAGCCCCGTACCGCCGACTGGGGCTTGGTTGTCCACAGATATCCAGAAGTGGTTGAGCGATGGACAAGGCACTCCCTAGGCTCCGCGCACCAAAGGGGAGTGGGGTGGGGGAGTGGACGCTACGTCGGTTGTTGAGTCGGAAGTGCGCGAGCGCGTCAGGGTGAGGGGGATCGACCCCCTTGCTGATCCAGGGTCGGTGCGCCTTGTGGTCGACGAAGTGCTTGCCGACTACGCCGAACGCAGCCTAGGAAGTACTGCGGTGCCGATCGTGGACGACGAGCAGGTTGCACGAGATGTTCTTGACGCGGTGGCTGGCCTCGGCCCATTGCAGCAGTACCTCGATGACCAATCTGTTGAAGAACTTTGGATTAACGCGCCGGGACGCGTGTTCATTGCACGGGGAGGTCACAGCGAGCTCACGCCCACGATCCTGACCCACGAACAGGTGCGAGACCTCGTCGAGAGAATGCTCAAACCGTCAAATCGCCGCGTCGACTTGAGTTCTCCGTTCGTCGACGCGACGTTGCCGGACGGCAGCCGAATCCATGTGGTCATCCCCGACGTCACACGGGAAAACTGGGCCGTCAACATTCGCAAGTTTGTAGTGAAAGCGGAGCGTCTGGACCAACTGGTGGGTTTGGGAACTCTGACTGCTCATGCCGCTCGCTTTCTAGACGCGTGCGTGGTTGCAGGGCTGAACATCATCGTCTCGGGCGGCACGCAGGCGGGTAAGACCACCTTGCTCAACTGTCTTGCAGCCTCGATACCGCCGAGCGAACGTGTGGTAACCGTCGAGGAAGTATTCGAGCTGAAGGTTCCGCTTCCTGACGTCGTTGCCATGCAGACAAGGCAAGCGAGCCTTGAGGGGACTGGCGAGATTCGTCTTCGCCGTCTCGTTAAAGAAGCGCTTCGGATGCGGCCGTCCCGGATCATCGTCGGAGAAATCCGCCAGGAGGAATGCCTTGATCTCTTGATCGCTCTCAACAGTGGCCTACCGGGTATGTGCTCGTTGCATGCGAACTCGGCGAGAGACGCCATCATCAAGATGTGCACACTTCCGCTGCTGGCGGGGGAGAACGTCGGGCACGCGTTCGTCGTACCGACGGTTGCCTCCTCGGTTGACATCGTGGTGCATGCAGTCACGGATGTAGCGGGAGTACGGCGGGTGCGTGAGATTGCGGGTGTTCCGGGCCATACCGAGGGAGACGCGATCGCGCTCGAACCGCTCTTCGCATGGCGAGGTGGGGAGTTGGTTCGTGAGGCGGGGTTTCCGCCTCACACAGAGCGGTTCGAGGAGAGAGGCATAGACCTTGCTCGCTTGCTGGGGAGAGTGTGTGCTCCGTGACCGTCGCTACGTCTCCCCTGGCCTTCGGCCTCGGCGCGCTGCTTGTCTTGTGGTGGATTGTTGAACCTCAGCGAAGCGCACGCTCACGTCGATCGCGACTCACCGACCTCCTCACCGATGCAGGGTTGGGACATATCAGTGCACGCCGATTGTTGACCACGTGCGCAGCCCTCGGCGGCACTGTTGGTCTGGTGGTCTATATCGTTTCGGATTCTGTAGTGATCGGCGTCGCCATCGGGCTGGTTGTCTCGCCACTGCCCGTGGCGTGGGTCGGCTATGTCCAACGCAATCGGCAAGCGGAGCTGCGGCAGATTTGGCCGGACGCTATCGAGCACCTGGCGTCGGGCATCCGCGCTGGTCTAGCGCTTCCCGAAGCCATCAGTCAACTGCGGATCTCGGGCCCCGAAGAGCTCCAGCCTGCGTTCACATCCTTCGCTGCAACCTATCGATCGTCCGGGCGCTTCTCCGAGTCGCTAGACGTCCTCAAGGTGGCTCTGTCCGATCCGGTGGGCGACCGGGTCGTTGAGACGCTGCGACTGGCGCGAGATGTTGGCGGCAGTGATCTCGGACGTCTCCTGCGGACTCTGTCTGCGTTTCTTCGTGACGATGCACGCGTCCGAGGTGAGTTGGAAAGTCGGCAGAGCTGGACCGTCAATGCGGCGCGCCTGGCTGTGGCTGCCCCATGGGTCCTGTTGCTGCTACTCGGCACGCGGCCTTCGGCTGCCGCGGCGTACAACTCCAGTGCAGGCGCGGCAGTCCTCGTGTTCGGAGCGGTGGTGTCGTTCGTCGCCTATCGACTGATGATGAGGATTGGGCGCCTTCCCACGGAACTGCGGGTTCTACGGTGACCCTTGCTGAGATCGCCCTCATGTCGACGTGCTGCCTAGGCGTTTGGCTGGTCGTGCAAGGAGTTCCAACACCTGCACCGCCATCGCTCGCCGAGCGCACCGCTCCCTATCTCTTGAGTGGACAGGCACCCTTTCCTACCAGCGCACCACCGCCGACCCGATTGTGGTTTCCCCGCTGGCTGATGTCGTTCGCCGAATCACTCGGCCTTCGTCTTGCACGCCTCACAGGGGGAGAGAGCAGCGTTCAGCGGCGAATGGACGTTCTCGGTCGCGGTCAGTCCTACGAACAGTTCCGCCTGGAACAACTCATCTGGGGATTGGCGAGTTCCGGCGCGGCAGTGGTACTGATCCTCGCGAAGGGGGCGTCAGCTGGCGACGTCGTGTCGAGCGGTCTCTTTGTCCTTCTCGCTGGAGTGGGTGGCGTATTGGCCCGCGACCAAGCGCTGTCCCGGTCGGTGAGTCGTCGCACTGAGCAAGTTCGCGCCGAGCTCCCGACCGTGATCGAGATGCTGGCCATGGCCGTTGGGGCGGGCGCAAGTCTCACAACGGCCTTCGAGCGCGTTCGGACTCTGGGACACGGTGCGCTGTCGGACGAGTTCGCCCGCGTCTTGGACGACACCCGGGTGGGGATTCCGATGGCGCCCGCGCTGCGGCAGATGGCCGCACGCAGCGATCTGCACGAAGTGAGTCGATTCGTCGACGCGGTACTGGTCGCAGTTGAGCGTGGAACCCCTCTCGCGGACGTTCTGGCGGCGCAGGCAGGCGATGCGCGCGAGGCGGGGAGAAGGGCACTGATCGAGGCCGGGGGTCGCAAAGAAATTGGAATGATGATTCCGGTTGTCTTCTTGGTCCTACCGCTGTCGGTTCTCTTCGTTCTGTTCCCTGGATTCTACGGCCTTTCGTTCGGTTCCTAATTTTCGACAAAGGAGGATTCATGAAGTCACAGGTTGCTCTAGAGCGGCTGGTCAGATGGATGAACGGTGAACGTGGCGATGTCCCTGGGTGGGTGCTGGTGACGGTCATGACGGCGGGGCTGGTGACCGCGTTGTGGTTGGTGGCCGACGATCAACTCCGCGAGATCTTCACGTCTGCGCTCGGTCGTGTCACAGGTCCGTGAGATGCGGGATCGGGGCTCGGCTGTTGTTGAGTTTGTCCTGGTTTCGATACTTGTTGTCGTCCTGCTGCTGGCGGTCCTGCAGTTGGGGATGGCCCTGCACATCCGGAACACGCTCATTGCTGCGGCCGGCGAAGGCGCACGGTTCGCAGCGGCTGCCGACCGTGAGCCGTCGGACGGTGCGGTCCACACCAGGGCCCTTATTCAACAGAGTCTGCCGGACACCTACGCCGATCAAGTTACCGCGCGCTACGCAATGGTCGATGGCGTCCAGACCATTGAGGTAGAGGTCGTTGCCGATCTTCCGGTGTTCGGCTGGATTGGCGCTGCAGACTCCCTCAGAGTTACGGGGCACGCGATGGAGGAGTCGTGAAAGGGCGCGACGAAGGGGCTGCCATGGTCGAGTTTGTCCTCCTCGCCGTCGTCCTCGTCGTGCCGCTCTGCTACATCGTCTTGGCGGTCTTTGAGCTCCAGAGCGCCGCGTTCGGTGCTAATGCCGCCACCCGCGAAGCGGCTCGTGTCTTTGTGCGCGCGCCGTCGACGGTCGTTGGCGAGCAGCGCGCCCACACGGCAGCGGCCCTCACCCTTGCAGACCACGGAATTGACCTCGAATCTTCTGCGCTCACACTGTCCTGCTCTGCGTCCCCGTGCTTGACTCCGGGCGCCAGTGTTCAGGTGACCTATCGGTCCACCGTCCGGCTCCCATTCCTCCCGGTGCTGGGGTCACGGGAGATTGCCAGCGTCCCAATCTCTGCGACCCACACTCAAGTCGTCGACGAGTACACAGAGATTCGCCCATGATCGGGGGGAGACACTCGCTGAAGGCTCGACGCGACGACGGGACTGTCCTGCTTCTCATCGTTGGTCTTGTCGTTGTCGCAGCGCTGCTGATCGCAGTCGTCACCGATGTGAGCGCTCTGTATCTCGAACGTCGAGACCTGATCTCTGCTGCCGACGGGGCTGCGCTGGCCGGCGCGCAGGCGGTCGACGAGGAAGCCATCTATACACGCGGGCTGCCGGCAGTAGGCCCGGTGCCGCTTGACGAGGAGGCTGCAGAGCGAGCGGTGCGCGACTATCTGGTTGATGCGGGCATCGCTGGGCCAGCGCTAGAAGTACAGGTTTCTACGACGCCGACCACAGTGTCGGTGTCGCTAGCCAGACGTGTGCAGCTGCCGATCGCCAGCACCATCACCGCGGGCGCCAGTGGAACGGCACCGGTCTCGGCCACGGCGACGGCGCGGACCGCCGTCATACCTTAAGGGCTGGGTGAGCAGCCGCTGCGGCCGTCGCCTCGACCCGTGAGACATCGCCAGCCACGATCACGTACTCGGTGTTGCGCAACTTCTTGACGGTTCCGACCTTGTGCCCCGACGGGTTATGGATGCCGATCTGGGCACCGACGTATCTCTTGCTGTCATACGCCAGCAGGCGAACGTCGTCGTGTCCAGCGTCGCGCAGCCATTGCATAAGTTCATCGGGCGTAACCCACGACTCGTCGTTGTAGCTGACGACCACTACCTCGGCGCGAGTCCGGCTGATGATCGACTGAAGAGCCGGAGGCATCTCACGTTTGCGGTTGAACACGCTCTTGGTGGCATCGTCACGCGCGTCAAGGCGCTTGCACGCGATGCCATAGTGCTCGGGCTCGTCCCAGCGCACGAGCGTCTCCCACACGTGATAGTTGGTGAAGTAGCGGTGCTGGTTGTACGGCGGGTCGAGGTACGCGAGGTCGACGTGAGCGAGAGCGTCGACGAGTGTGGACGCATCGCCCTGCAGTGCTGTGCCCGGGCCGCTGATCAGCTCAGGCACGCGAAGCTCGAGGTCGCGGAGCGCACGGGGTGCCCACTGCTTCAGATAGGCCATCTGAAGGCCCGTCGTCGAGTCGACGCGGTCGGCGGCCAGTATCAATGCCGTCAGCAGCACCGGAAACAATGGTGAATCTACGTAGTGTTCGGCGAGGTGATCGCGCATCGCGTCCACCCGTTGGCCGTTCTTCGGGTGCAGGTAGCGCGACTCTTCACAGAACGTACGGGTGAAGTAGCCACGTTTTCCTGGGAGTGCTGAGAGCTCGGCGAGCGCTGCGTCGAGCGCAGCGCGGTCGACCGACCGGGCATCGGTGGCGATGTAGCACTTCGCCAAGACCTCGCTGTAGGTGGCGATGTCGACGGCGGTGATGTCGAGACCTCGACGCTTGAACTCCTGCGCTACGCGCGTGGTACCCGTGAAGAGGTCGATCGCTGTCGTTGCTTCAACGGCGCTGGCGATCGCGCCAAGGACGGGCACGAGGGTCCGTTTGGACCCTAGGTACTTGATCACTGCCACCTCCGCGTCTCAACCCTATGGGTCGGCGCAGAAAAGCGGTGGCTACGTGAGTGCCGAGATAACCGATCGGACGCCGGCACGGGTCGGGTCGGCAACCGCGATCAAAGTTAGCTCGCTGTCATTCCACCTGATGGCCTCGGCCCATGAAGGGGTTTCGCCGAGCTCTTGCGTACGTGTCGTGACGATGTGTCGGCTGCTCTGCTCGTGAACGACCAGGTCGATCCGGCAACTCACGAGCAGCGTCAGCCCGGTGGCGGTGCGGTGTCTCGACATGCAGAGGCCTCGAGTGGCTCATTCCCCTGATCGGTGGAGTGACCCGTGACATTGAGCCCCCCGGGATCACGTACCCTCGTGCGACGTGGCCAACCCCGAGCCCTCTGAGGCGATCGCGCAGCTCCAAACGACGCTGAGCAGCATCGAGACAGTCCTTGACCTGCCGCGTCTGGGCAGCGAGCTCGCTGCACTCGAAGAGCAGGCCGCCGCCCCGGATCTGTGGAACGACCCTGAGGCCGCTCAGAAGGTCACCAGTCGCTTGTCGTCGGTCCAGGGGCTCATACGACGCATGGCGACGCTGCGACGGCGCCTTGACGATCTCGGGGTAATGCTCGAGCTCGCCGAGGACGAAGGTGACGCTGAAACGCTGGCCGAGGTCGACGCCGAGATCACCAGCCTGAACAAGGCAGTGGGTGAGCAAGAAGTTCTGACGCTCCTCTCCGGTGAGTACGACGCACGTGAGGCGCTCGTCACGGTGCGGGCCGAGGCCGGGGGTGTGGACGCCGCGGACTGGGCCGAGATGCTCATGCGCATGTATCTGCGCTGGTGCGAGCGCCACGGCTACCCGACCGAGGTTTATGACACCTCGTACGCCGAAGAGGCCGGTATCAAGTCGGCGACGTTCGCCGTCAAAGCCCCCTATGCCTATGGAACGTTGAGTGTTGAACAGGGAACCCACCGCCTCGTCCGGATTTCGCCCTTCGACAACCAAGGGCGACGACAGACCTCCTTTGCCGGCGTCGAGGTCGTACCCGTCGTTGAGCAGACCGACCACATCGAGGTTCCTGAAGACGACATCCGGGTCGATGTCTACCGCAGCAGTGGCCCAGGCGGGCAAGGCGTCAACACCACCGACTCGGCCGTGCGCATCACTCACCTGCCCACCGGGATCGTGGTGAGCTGCCAGAACGAGCGCTCGCAGCTGCAGAACCGAGCCACGGCAATGAACGTTCTGCAGGCCAAGCTTCTGGAGCGGCGCCGGCAAGAGGATCAGGCCCGGATGGACGCACTCAAGGGCGACTCGGGTGGGTCGTGGGGGAACCAGATGCGCTCGTATGTGCTGCACCCCTACCAAATGGTGAAAGACCTACGCACCGAGGTGGAGGTGGGCAACCCCGAGCCGGTGCTTGACGGCGATCTTGACGCCTTCATCGAGGCCGGGATCCGATGGCGCAAGCAACAGGAGAACGCGTCGTCCTCCTAGAGCTACCGATCAGTAACCCATCTGCTGACGTGCTGTAGGTCACGCCGGCTGTCGCGGTACGGGTGATTCGGCTACTCTGCGCCAGCGAAGTCACCCCGCCAAACGGGTGATTCCGCCGGGTGGCTACCACAGCGCGTGATCGCCACCGGCTATTGTTCACACAGGGAAGCGTTGATCCGTGGCCGCGTTACGGTCACCCAAGGCGTAAGGCGCCTAGTGGCCACGGGGAGTGAGAGGTGAGACCGGCCCTGCACGAGGGAGGGATCGGTCATGGCGGTTACCCGGAAGATTCGGGCTGCCCGTTGGGGTGGGGCTCTGTTGGTGGCGCTTGCGCCACTTCCGTGGTTGGGCATGGGAACAGCGGTCGCAACCCCTGGGGGAGAACCTGGGAACAGCGACAAGGTCACTATTTGTCACCGCACGAACTCGGTGACTAATCCTTATGTAGTGATCACAGTCGACCAGTCCGCGGTCGACGGCGACCTCGGCAACAACACCGGTCAAGGCGACCACTATCTCGAGCACTTGGGTCCGGTCTTTGATCCCAGCGTCGACTACCAGCCACCGTTCAGTGACGACGAGTGGGGCGATATCATTCCGCCCATCGAGGGTGTGCACGACGGGCTGAACTGGACTGCCGAGGGCATCGCGATCTACCAGAACGACTGCACTGTCCCTGACACGGTCACCTCAAGCCCGCCAGCGACGACCAAGCCGCCGACGACCAAGCCGCCGACGACCAAGCCGCCGACGACGAGCGAACCGCCGACGACGAGCCCGCCGTCCGACGAGAAGGTCACGCTGTGCCACCGCACCAACTCTGTGACCAACCCTTACGTCTTGATTACGGTGGCCGTTGAGGCCGCCGACGGTGATGCGGGCAATAACAACGGTCAAGGTGACCACTACCTTGAGCACAACGGGCCGGTTTTTGACGCCAATGCTGACTACCAGCCGCCATTCAGCGGTGACGAGTGGGGTGACATCATCCCGCCCATCGATGGTGTCCACGACGGTTTGAACTGGACCGACGAGGGTATTGCGCTCTACGAGGATGACTGCAACGCGCCGTCACCGAGCGAGACGCCGACGCCGAGCGAAACCGGATCCACACCGGGGTCCGCAACTCCGACCAGCTCATCGGCTTCGCCGAGCAGCTCATCGGCTTCGCCGAGCGAGACTGTGACTACCACGATCACCGATTCCCCTTCGGAGGACGACGTCGACAAGCCGACGAAGGATGAGTCGCCGGAGGCCACTGAGTCCGAAACCTCAGCTGGCGCCCTTCCGCAGACCGGATCGGGTGTTCCCTGGGCCGGCGCAGTGGGTATCTCGCTGCTGCTGATCGGCATCGGAGCACTCCTGCTTCTCGGGCCTGGGCGCTTGATTCCGGCCTCGTACCACCGCAAGCACTGATCGCTCTCGCGACGAGCGTGACGAAGGGGCGCGGCTTCGGCCGCGCCCCTTCAGCGTGTCCTCAGGCTGAACGGTGGATTTGTTTGCCATCAGCGCGACGCGCGGGCGACCGGGGTGACCCAAGCCGCACGTCTCAGCCCGTAGACTGGCGCTCCCGGTCGTACACGGGCCCTCGCGCCCGCTTCCCCTGTCCCCGACCCGGCCGGGCCTTCCCATGATCAGGTTGGACGATGTCACCAAGCTGTACCCGAGTCAGGGTCGGCCCGCGCTCGACCATGTCTCCCTCGAGATCGACAAGGCCGAGTTTGTCTTTTTGGTTGGTGCATCGGGGTCCGGCAAGTCGACCCTCTTACGGCTGATATTGCGCGAGGAGCGAGCCACTGACGGCCAGGTTTACGTGGCGGGCAAAGACATCGCGCGGTTGTCGAACTGGAAGGTACCGCAGCTGCGGCGTCAGATCGGAACGGTCTTCCAAGACTTCCGGCTGCTGCCGAATAAGACCGTTCTCGAGAACGTGGCGTTCGCGCTTGAGGTCACCGGCCGTCCCAGCCACCTGGTTGCCAAGGTGGTGCCCGAGGTGATCGAACTGGTTGGTTTGGCCGGCAAAGAGGACCGGTACCCCGGCGAACTCTCTGGCGGTGAGCAGCAGCGGGTGGCGGTCGCACGAGCTTTCGTTAACCGTCCGTCGATCTTGATTGCCGACGAGCCAACCGGAAACCTCGACCCGCACACCAGCGTCGGCATCATGAAACTCCTCGACCGGATCAACCGCACCGGAACGACCGTGGTGATGGCAACGCACGACGCCGACATCGTCGACCAGATGCGCCGTCGCGTCATCGAGCTCGAGCTCGGTCATCTTGTGCGTGATCAAGCACGCGGCGTCTACGGCTACGCGCGCTAGGGCGAAGGGACACCATGCGCATCAGTCTTGTCCTCAGCGAGGCCGCCACTGGCCTACGCCGCAACCTCACCATGACGGTTGCAGCAGTCCTTGTGATCAGCATTGCGCTTGCGCTTTTGGGTACGGCCAACCTCATCCGGCAGCAGATCAACGAGATGCAGAAGTTCTGGCTGGGCAAGGTCGAAGTCTCGCTCTTCCTCTGCCGCGACATCGATAGCGATCGCGCCACGTGCCCCGATGGTGCGGTGACCGATGCCCAGCGGATCCAGATCCAACAGGACCTGCAAGAGCTGCCTCAGGTCAGCGAGGTGTTCTACGAGTCCAAGCAGGACGCCTTCGAGCGCTTTCAAGAACAGTTTGCGAGCTCAGAGATTGCCGACAACATCAGCGCCGACGACTTGCAGGAGTCCTTTCGGGCCAAGCTCGCCGACCCTGAGAACGACTACAACGAGGTAGCGAGCGCATTTGAAGGCCGGCCCGGCGTCGAGAATGTGGTCGATATGCGGTCGTTCTTCGACACCGTATTTAACGTGTTGAACGGGTTCCAGGTGGGAGCTCTGGGCGTCGCCTTCGTGGCGCTGATCGCCACAGTGCTGCTGATCGTGGTCGTGATTCGAGTCGCTGCCTTCAGCAGAAGACGGGAGACCTCCATCATGAGGCTGGTGGGGGCGTCCAACCTCTATATCCAGCTGCCCTTCCTATTGGAGGGGGCATTTGCCGGACTTGTCGGGGGTTTGCTGGCGTGCGGAGCCCTGATTGTTGGCAAGTATCTGCTGATCGATCGACTCTTCCGCGAGTCTTTCGCCTTCAACGAGGCTAGTTGGATCGACTGGGGCCACGTACTGACGACGTGTGGCATCGTCATGGCTATCGGGTTATTGGTTTCGATTGTTGTCTCGTACTTGACGTTGCTGAAGTACCTTCGTGTCTGACCGCAGTGAAGTTCATCGGCTTTCGCGCCGAGACTTCAAGGGGAAAGGAGGGTCGATCGTGCGTGCGCGTGCAGTGTTTGCCGCCACCGTGGCTTCGACTGCCCTCTTGGCGGGACTACTGGCTCCCGCCTCCGCCGACGACCTGATCGACCAGGCCGACAGCCTCAACGACA